>JBAYNL010000110.1:0-3888 GCA_041678805.1 Candidatus Altimarinota bacterium
CCGCTTAATTACCGAACCAATTAAAGGAATTGCTAGCCCAATCGACTATAGTATTCTTCCGACCATTACCGAATATTTAAAATTTAGCGCAGAAGCAGCCATCGCCTTAGTTATAATTTTCGCCCTTGGAAGAATGTATACCTTCAAAACCACGACAAGTTTCTCAAAAGAAATCAATCGCAGCATTATCCTCTGCGCCATTTGGGCAATGGCAATGGTTACTTACTTTTTCTTCACCAGAACATTTCCCTTTTCCCGCCTCGCCATCGTCTACAGCTGGGGATTAACTTTCATCTTCGTCTTTTTAGGAAAAACATTGGTAAGAATTATTGAAACCATGTTTTTGCGAATAGATATCGGTAAAAGACACTTATTATTTATTGGCAATAATAAATTAACAACCGATCTTTCAAAAACTCTCGAAACAGAAATCGGCTATAAAATGATCGGACTGATTGAAGAAGAATCCAAACCAACTCATCCAATTCAATCCGTCCCAATTTTAGGAAAAATCCTTGATCTCGAAAAAATTCTAAAAAAATACAAAGTAGATGAGATTATCCAAACTGCATCCCTAAAATCAGAAACAGATAATGCTAATATTTTGGAAATATGCGACTTAAATCATATCGCTTATCGCTTCGTCCCAGATACAATTGAAATGCGCCGAACTAATATTGAGACCTCAACCATCGGAACAGTTCCCGTAATTAGCCTAAATCCAACTCCTCTTGAAGGCTGGGGAAAAATCAATAAAAGAATCGTCGACATCATCGGATCAACCATCGCCATAATCCTTTTTTCGCCAGTAATGCTCATTACTGTTATCGCCATCAAATTAGACTCAAAAGGCCCTATTCTTTTCACGAAATTAGACAACGGAAAAACAGTAAAAAGAGTCGGTCAATTTGGACAACTAATCCCCTTCTACAAATTTCGTTCCATGTATCCCAATACTGATAATCTTCGCTACACCGAATTAGCAAAAAACAATATTCGCACTAATGGACCTTTGGTAAAAATCAAAGACGACCCTCGCATCACCAAAGTCGGCAAATTTATCAGAAAATATTCCATCGATGAACTCCCTCAACTTTTCAATGTACTAAGCGGTAAATTAAGCCTTGTAGGACCTCGCCCCCATCTTCCAGAAGAAGTAGAAAAATATCAAAGACATCACAAATTCAGCCTCACCATAAAACCCGGGATCACAGGGATTTCGCAAGTTAGCGGCCGTTCAAATTTAGACTTTGCTGAAGAAATGAAACTCGATCGCTATTACATCGAACACTGGTCCATTTGGCTAGACTTACTGATAATTCTAAAAACCTTCGTCGTAATCTTTCAAGGATACAAAGAATAAAAAAAAATTCTCAAACTTACACCCCCTCCATTACTCTAATTTCTTTAGAAGATTTTCTCGCTGAAGATATTTTCTTATGCCGACCAGCTATCCTATCATCCTTCCAACGACGATCAGCCCTAAAAGCTCCATTTTCTCTTTCAATACTTTCCCTCAAATGAATCAACCCCTGAACTCTTCTTTTAAAACCTCCAGTAAGTCCACTAATTGTCTCTATAGGAGAATATCTATCCAACGACCTCCCCTTGTCTTCCCTAGTAATTCTTAAAGAATCCAAAACTCCTTCCGCCAAATCACTAATCGCCCGCTCTTCCACCAAAAAACTTCTACCACTAACCCTAATACGAACCATTTCAGCAGCATCACTACCCCTAAAATCGCCACTAACATCCATCCCCAAAACAGCCTCCTCCTCATTGTTTTCCCCCTGATCCCCCTGCAAAACGTCTACCATTTTTTAATTAAGGTTAGATTAAATCCTAATTTGGAAACGAATTATATAAGCTTCGTTAATAATGTCAACGTCAGATCTTATCGCCAAAAGCATTAAGTGCTAAAATACTTCCGCACAAATCAGCTAATAATTTACCAAACAATCCAATGATTCGAAGTCTTATAAATAAACTTTTGGGAGACCCTAATGCCAAAGCTCTAAAGAAAATTTATCCCATAGTCGATCAGATAAACGAGTTCGATAAAAAATACCAAGAAAAAATCAAAGACCAAAATGCAGTCCTTGCCAAAACAGAAGAATTTAAAGCACGCCTTCAAAAAGGTGAATCCCTGGATAACATTCTTCCTGAAGCATTTGCTCTAGTAAAAACCGCTTGCCGACATCTTGTTGGCAAAAAATGGAATATCAGAAATCGCGAAATCACTTGGAACATGGTTCCTTATGACGTCCAAATGATTGGAGGGATTGTTTTACATCAAGGAAATATCTCTGAGATGAAAACTGGTGAAGGTAAAACCCTAGTTTGTACCATGCCAGTATATTTAAACGCCCTTACAGGGAAAGGAGTTTTTGTTGTAACTGTAAACGATTATTTGGCTCATCGTGATTCTGAATGGATGGGCGGTTTATATAACTATTTGGGACTATCTGTTGGCGTTACCGTTCATGGAATGACTCATGAAGAAAAGAAAATCGCCTATAATTCTGATATCACTTACGGAACAAATAACGAATTTGGATTCGATTATTTGCGCGACAATATGGCCACGAATCTCGAAAGCATCGTTCAAAGAAATCTGCATTATGCCATCGTCGATGAAGTTGACTCCATTTTGATTGATGAAGCCAGAACTCCACTTATTATTTCTTCTCCAGCAGAAGAATCTACTCAAAAATATCTTCAATATTCAAAACTCATAGGTCAACTTGAAGATAAAATCCATTACGAAATCGATGAAAAACAAAAGACTGCCACTCTTACCGAAGTAGGTATAAAAAAAATGGAAGAACTTCTTGGACTAGATAACATCTTTACCGAAGCAGGATTTGAAGAAGTTCATCATATTGAACAAGCTTTACGATCCTATGCCTGCTATAAAGCTGATGTAGACTATATGATTCGCGACAATGAAATTATTATTATTGATGAATTTACCGGCCGTCTAATGCCAGGACGTCGCTATTCACACGGCTTACATCAAGCTATCGAAGCCAAAGAAAATGTGGAAGTTCAAAGAGAATCAAAAACATTAGCAACTGTTTCTTTCCAGAATTACTTCAGACTTTTCGATAAACTAGCCGGAATGACGGGTACTGCCTCTACTGAAGCAGAAGAGTTTTATCAAATTTACGGACTGGAAACCATCGTCATCCCTACCAATAAACCATGTGTCAGAATTGATAAACCAGACGCTATTTATAAAACTCAAAAGGGAAAATTCATGGCAGCAGTAAGACAAATAAAAGAGCTACACCAAAAAGGACAACCAGTGCTTGTCGGCACAGTCTCAGTAGAAAGATCCGAAATTATTAGCGAATTATTAAAACTAGAAGGAGTTCCCCATAACGTACTAAATGCCAAACAACACGAACGTGAAGCCGAAATAGTAGAAAACGCGGGCCAAAAAGGAGCCGTCACAATCGCCACCAACATGGCCGGTCGTGGTACCGATATCAAACTTGGAGAAGGAGTTAGAGAACTTGGTGGATTATTTATTCTCGGAACAGAACGCCATGAAGCACGCCGTATCGATAACCAACTGAGAGGTCGTAGCGGACGTCAAGGAGACACTGGAGCAAGCCAATTTTACGTTTCAATGGATGATGACCTAATGAGACTTTTTGGAGGAGATCGCATTAAAAAAATGATGGAATTTCTGAAAGTTCCAGAAGATATGCCAATTGAAAATGGAATGATCTCGCACTCTATCGAAAGTGCTCAGAAAAAAGTTGAAGGACACAACTTTGATATCAGAAAACATCTCGTTGAATATGACGACATCATGAATGTTCATCGAAACATCATCTACAAACGCCGCAAAGAACTTCTCGATAAAGAAAATATTCACGA
>JBAYNL010000111.1:0-3857 GCA_041678805.1 Candidatus Altimarinota bacterium
AAATCTCCCCAAGGTTATAGCCGCATTAATTTTCTCTTTATCATTAGATTTTAAATATGGACGAACAAATACTGCGACATCAACATCTTCATAATTCCCTAAAGCATAAATAGCATCAGCCTTAATATCTCCACTATCTTTCTGTAAAATGTTCAACAAAAACTCTATCGTAGAAACATTGCTTAACTTAGATAATAAAACAATAATTCTCGATCTAATATCTTCATGAGTCTCAGTCTCATACATTTTTTTCAAAGATTCTACTAACTCATATTTAACTATAGAATTTTCCTTAGACGGTTTACTCAAACTCTTATAAGCCAACAAGGTATCAATCGCAGCTTCTCTAATAGCAGCTCTGGAAGAAGAGAAACATCCAATAATATCTTTAAGCACAGTATCATCTTGATTCTCAGCTAAAGCACGTAAAACTCTAACCCTCAAAGAAATAGATTCATCATCGTTTTTTAAAATTTTAACCAAAACCGGCATAGAATTGCTATGACCTTTCTGCGCGAGAATATCAACAGCATTCATTCTCGTCTCTTTCTCTTTAGAATTAAGCAGATCGTCAAGAGCAGCTTTTGTATAACGACTTCTTTGCATAAAAACCACATACAAAAATATCGCCGCTACCAATATCATCAAAATATTAACAGCAAAAATTATGCCTTTATTTTGCAAAAACTGCTGAATCAAAATCAAAGTAAAAGTACCCGCTAAAGCACCAGCAGGCCTAACAATCCCTTCCATGAACTCTCTACTATGTTCACGCATTTTTTCCTTAATTGCATAATAAGTACTGTGATAAGCATTGGTAAAAATAGCAGTAGTTAAAGTGAAATTGTTTTTTGCTAAAACTGCGGTATAAAAATTAAATGAGACCACTATACCCAATAAACTCAATAACGTAACAATCGGATGAACCAACATACTCCCTATAATTCCAAGAGAATCGATTAATCTACTACCAATAAATAACTGCAAAATTAAAGCAGAAGCACTAAATAAAATAAATAAAGCTCCTAAATCATGCACGAATGCATGTTCAAAGCCACTTCCTGCATCCCTTATTATATTATTGGAAACAGTATTATAAATAGCCTTTGTATACTGAAATTCCAGCAAGTTATATAACAACCATTGAAAGAAAACCAAAACAAACATTCCCTTCAGAAAAGAAAATTTCTTAGCACCTCTAAATTCTTCCTTAATCAAAGCTATTAGCCCATGCTTATGAGGAGCTGAGGTCAATTCATGTCTATGATTTTCCTCTACAATTACCACTTTTTTATTAAGATTTCCTATCAATAGAATAAATGGAATCATTAAAAACAAGAAAATTGCCCACAAATAAATAAATTTATAAGTTTCAACCTGACTGGAAAAAGACATCACTATCACTCCAGCGATAATACCCCCAACAGTTTCGGCAGCCTCAATCAAAGGGAAAGTTCGCTCACTCTCCAAAGGCGTAAAAATTTCCTCCACATAACCATCTAAAAATATTTTCAATTGAATCACGAAAATTGCCTCAGCAATAAGCAAAAGCACGAAAAATAAAAGTTGATTAACATAAACTATCTGTGTCGCCAAAAGCAAAACAAGTCCCGCTAAAAAGATCGTCGCAATCATCATCCACGTCTTATCAATTTTCTCCAGAAAAGAAGAATAAAAAAACGTCCCCACAATAGTAAATAAAGCATTTACCCCAAACAAGAAGGGGAGAGAGGCAATCCCAAATCTGGAGGTAAACATAGCCACAATAACAGTCCACCCCATTACAAATCCGCCCTTGTACAAAAACCGAACACACCAAGAAAGGATAACCTTTGGCCATTCACTCTCATTTAAGTTAAAAACCTTATTCAGGATTGATATTTGTCTTATATTTGAAAGCATGAGCCCTTTTTATTTTTATATTATACTATATTTTACAATATTTTACGCTTTTTATCAAGTAGTAACCCCAGATTTTTAGCCTATTTTGTTGTAAAATTCAGACCATGGAAAAAAGATTTCTCAAATCTATAAGCGTAGGAAAAGCCACGGCTCTAATTTCAATTACCTCGCTTTTAAGCTACGTTATAGGCCTACTTAGAGACAGAATCATTGCTGTAAACTTTGGCACAACCAGTGCCACGGATGCCTACAACGCCTCTTTCATTATTCCCGATTTTTTATTCAACACCTTTATCGCCGGAGCCTTAGCCGCGGCATTTTTACCAGTTTTTACTGAATATCTCACAAAAAGCAAAGAAGAAGCGTACAAAATAGCCAATACCATTCTCACTGCGGGCACCCTTCTAATAGGAGCCATTTCAGTATTGGCATTTATATTCATGGACAAAATAACTCCGATTCTCTTCAGCGAAATAGAAATGAGTATGCAACAAGATATTACCTCCATGACCAGAATGATGCTTTTGGCCTCGCTCTTATTCACAATAAGCAATACGCTGGGAAATATTCTCATGGCCTATAAACATTTTTTTTCCTACGCTATTTCACCAATTTTATATAATCTTGGAATTATTTTAGGAGTAATATTTTTTAGCGATAAATTTGAAATTTACTCAGCCTCAATCGGAGTCATCGCTGGAGGAATTCTGCACTGCATCGTTAGAATAATAGACACCCTATCAACAGAATATAGATATCGACCTCAGTTACAATTATCTCATCCCGGATTTAAAAAAATCATTAAATTAATGATCCCTCAATCCATAAGTTTAATTTGCGTACAATTAAACCTCTATATTTTCTCAGTAGTTGGCCTAGCTATAATTTCCGGAGGATTAGCTGCTTTCAATTTTGCCAGAAACATCAAAAGTTTTCCAATAAGCCTATTCGGAATAGCCTTTGCCACAGCAGTTTTCCCATATTTAACAAGCGCCGTAAGCGCTAATGACAAAAACGAATACACCCATCATATTCAAAAAACCATTCAACGTATTTTGTTTTTCACGATCCCATCCATGGTTGGAATGATGTTTTTAGCAACACCCATCGTCGCTTTAATTTTAAGCGGCGGAGTATTCCAAGAACAATCCACTAAATTAACTTCATTATTATTATTCTTTTTCACCATTTCAATTCCTTTCGAAAGTTTAACCCACATTCTTTCTAGATCTTTTTATGCTATTCAGAACACTTTTACTCCAATGATAGTAAACATCACCACGACAATCTATATCGCCATTTCAACATTTTGGCTCGCTCCAAAACTAGGGATAGAATGGCTTGCAATCAACACTTCAATCGCCTTCGCTATTCAAGTAATAGTTTTAGCAATTCTGCTTCGAAAACATCTTTCCGGATTCAAAGTAAAAGAATTTTTATCGAGCCTTGCCAAAACAGTTCTCGCTAGTGGAATCATGGCAACAGTTATAATCCTTTCAATACAACTAGAGAATTTTATACCTGATAAACTTTCGCATATCGTTAGGATTTCTATAGGAGCAGCCGTTTTCTTTTACGCCGCCAGTTTGTTAAAATCTCCAGAAATTTCTAGCGTAAAGTACATCATTGGAAGAATATTAAAAAAAGAAACTCCTCTTAATAACGATTTAAAATAGCTGTGTATTTCGTATCCATATCTATAAAGCTACACTGGACTTCAGAAAATCTTTTACAATTAACTAAATCCGAAATACCTTTTCCTCCCACAGCAGATAAAGATTTTTTCCCTCCTATAATCAAAGGAGCAATATAAAAAATAATCTTATCCAATAAATCCGGATTTTTTAAACTAGCATCATAAAAAGATCCATGAGTTTCGCTTCCTCCTTCCACAAAAACAGAATGAACGTTTTTGGCGACAAGAAATTTCAGCAAAGCCTTAATATCTATTTTCT
>JBAYNL010000112.1:0-3850 GCA_041678805.1 Candidatus Altimarinota bacterium
AAAATGTCACCGGGTGATAATAGCTCTGAAGGAGCGTAAGTTTTCATAAAATTGTTTAATAGGGGTGATAAAGTAACAGATAGACAAGAATTAGTCAACGCATTGACAAAGTCGCCTAATTGTGTACAATTGACACCTTTAAATTAAATTCATATGCTTGGTAGGTTGATTGATTTTATAGAAACTTTGGATTCTGAGCCTAAATCCGATGCTAGTGGAGAAGATCTAGATCTTGTTGCTGAGACTGATGAAGTCCCTAGTTCTCGTGGAGTAACTCGAAGACAAGCTTTAGGAATATTAGGTGCCTCCTTTCTAGCGCTTGCTGGATGTGGCAAAAGAAAGGATCCAACTCCTAAAAAGACTCGTCCCCTTCCTCATCGAGAGCAAACTACACCTCGACAAGAAGCGGGTGAAGAAATGGCTGAATACGTTGAAGTTGGTGGTGTTAAATTTGTTTTTGTTCAACGAGATCTTCCTCCCCAGATAAAAGAAAAAATTGCTGAATATTTGCGAAATGGTTATGAAAAACTACTAGCCTATTTTGGACCTGAAGTTGTAAAGATGCCTAATGGACTCTTGTTCCCTATAGGTGTAGATCCTCAATTATTTGAGCAAAAAGGAATTGAAGCTAAAGTAATTTGGAAAAACGAAGAAAGATTTTCACCTATTAGTGGGGAACCTGAAGCGATTGGAGCGCCTGATCCAGATATTTTCATAATCGGCAATTTGGATGAAGGGGTTATCTTTCACGAATTGTTCCACTTATATATTCAAAAGACTGATATGAATGTTAGTTCTACTGCTTTTCTTGAAGGTCATGCCCATGCAATTCATAGGACTTTTTTCGAACATGATACTGCTATCTATGGACAGCTTGATAAAATCCCTGAGATAAGACAATTATTGGCAGGTGGAGTTGATTTTAATACACGTGACGCTAGTGATGGGGTAAGTGGACTTCAAGAAACTCATCTTAAAAATTTGGCATTAGTTAATTGGCAAAATAGGTGGTTGGAATATTTAAAAATGAATCCAAATTTCCTGAAAGATTTCTATAAAGAGGTTACTAGACAACGAAAGGAAGGTAAAAAATACTTTTTCAAAAAAGATCTTATTGATATTGCTTCTAAAGTCGATCCAAAATTTATGGAGTGGTATAACACAAATGGATCATCTTTGAAAAATCTCGGAGAGACAGGGACTAAAGAGGTTGTTCAAGCTTTTAGAATTCCTAGTTTAAATACTGTTGTTCTTGCAAATTTTGCTGTTAATCAGGGCTCAGGAAGTGGAGTTCATAAACCAGGTACGGTTACTCCTGTAAAAAAGGGCCCTATGAGATTTGCCAAAATTGTTCAGCCTGGGAATCGAATATTGGCTGGAAATGGAGTTGAAGAACAAGATGCTCCTTGTCTTAGCTTGAGGAGAGCTGACAATGCTTTCGTTAATGATCCTGATTTATCCGTAATGGTTGGCAAAGAGCTGATACCAACAAAATTGGTTTCGCCACAATAAAGATTTGCTTCAATAGGGTCCATCTAAACTTTCTACAAAAAATATCCTCCTTCGTCCGTGCATTTGCTTTGAAAGTTTTCCTACGCTATTTCGCCTTTGACGAAACCGACCAATTGTATACAATTAACCTCTTTAATTTAAATTTTTCTTATTCCATTCAATTTTTCAACAATCCCTTTTATATTTTTATTGTTCATATAAAAAATATTCAAGGTCAAACAATAATTAAAATATGAAAGCCCTATCGAAGTTGCTTTTCCCATGGGAATTTCATCTGATTTTTTAAATTGAATTTGCAGACCGGCTATTAATTTTTGATTTGCAATTAATGATATTTTATCTATTCCGCCGCCAATGTTTTCTACATATTTCCAAGGGATATTAAATAAATTATATCTCAAGCCGCAGCCAAACCAAATCCCCTCATTATCCGCTTTTAGCATTGTTGCAGGTGAAATTAGATACCAAAGCATTTGTAATGTAATTAATCCTCCGCAGCCAATCATAAAAAAATCAAAAAGATAAAAATATAATTTTTTGTCTGCTGCTATTTGAAAATCTAAAACACGATGAAAAAATGTTATATCTAAGCCTGCCAATACAAAAAAGGCTCCAGTAACAAATAATAAAAACAATGGGATTCGAGAAAGCTTTATGTTTAATTCATTTGGCTGATTCATGTTTTTTTGGAGCGGGTGAGGGGAATCGAACCCCTGTCAGCAGGTTGGAAACCTGCGGTAATAACCATTATACGACACCCGCGAACTATCAAAGAGTTTATTGCTACAAGAATCTAACCTAGGGTCTGAAAAAATTCAAGCAAATTTTTAGAGGGTAATAAAAACTCCATTGCAAATTTCCACCGTTTTTTCTAGAATTGGCCAGTATGCTTAAAATAAAAAATGTCTAAAGACGGACAACATAAAGTTTCTTTTCTAAAAAAATGCAGGAAACTTGTTACTAAGAAGAATGTTTTGATTGTGGTTTTAGTCGCAATTTTGGGTTTTCAGTACTTTCAGTCACAAGATAATTCTTTAAATTTATCTTTTTTACATACTCGTGAAAGTTCTTTAATTGAGGAGATAGGACAATTGAAAGAAAATTATACGAAAGTGGGAGGAGACATGAATGAGATCAGACAGTATCTCAAGCTTCCTCTGAAAGAATATCAGGAGATCGAGATAAATAGTGATGATACCGAGGATGGTAGCAATAAAGACCAAGTTCAATTGGCGATGTTTAAGTACATTGATTCCATTGCAAGTTCTAAAACTGTTCAGGACAAATTGAGTTTGAATAGAACTTTTCTTGATGATCTTCTGGTTTCAAAAGATTTTTCAGAATTTTTGATTAAAGAAGATTTGGTTTTTTCACCAACAATTCGTGACGAAGATAATGTTGTGGTAAAGATCACTACGAAGGATGGGGATTCTCTTGTTACTTATACTCTAGACAATAAAACTGGAGATTTGGTTTTCCAAACAATGACTACGAAGAAACCGGTTGATTCCAGTGATTTCGTTGCATTCAAACAGGAGTTAATGACATTTTTGACTGACAATAAAGCTGACTTGATAGCCAATATCAACACTATAGAAAAACTTAAAAAAACCATTGCCAGCGCCGTCGAGTCTGCAAAAGTTCAAGAAATTTTAAAAACAAAAGAACTCGTTTTATCTTCTGATTATTCTCAATCCGAATTAAAACTGACTTATTCAATTTTCAGTAAAGCTAATGAGTTGGTTGGCGAAATAGTTTTGGACACCAAGACTTCTGAAATTTCTTTGATTGATAAAAATGCTGAAGACATGAAAATTTTTGTTACAGATATGATTGTTTCTTTGCCTCCATTTTTAAAAGGACTTGATTCCAGATCAATTATTGAACAAAAAGCGGGAGACTCTATCGATAGCTTTAAGAAAACTCTAGAAGATAAGGGATTTATATCTTTGCTTTCAAAAGGCGGACTTTCTTTCAAGGCACCAAAAGAAGATGACGATCGAATTTATTACACTCTTCATGACCAGAAAGGTGAATTGATCAGCACTTTTATAATCGAAAAAGCCACTGGAGTGGTAACAATCACTGACGACAATGGGAATAAGAATGAAAATTTATTGTTTTTTGATCCAGACCTAAAAAAAAAACCTTTAAATCTCCCTAAAGACATTCCGAGGTATACGGATGACTTAGTTAGCGATAAAAATTCTTTTAATGTTTTGATTGCCGGCAAGAATGGAAGTCTGTTGGACACCATGATTTTTGTTCATGTTAATGAGAAGAAACAGGAAATAAATATGATCAGTATTCCAAGAGACTTATATTATAACGGCAGAAA
>JBAYNL010000113.1:0-3816 GCA_041678805.1 Candidatus Altimarinota bacterium
CCGGCCGGAGCAATGAATGTACTATTTCTTCCTCTTTCATGATCGGCGGCTAAAAACACAGTACTGTTTCCTGATTTTTGCCAAGTGTTATTTCCTGTATTTTTCAACTTCACCCATCCTTCAAAAGCCTCCCCTGGCTCCATGGAATCCGGTGGAAGTTTGCTATCTATAAGTTGATAACTAAACTCGCCTTGTTTAACCTTTACTGGCAATTCGAAATACTCGGCAATCTTGGTTTTCCCATTGGCCATAATGGCTATTTTCATTTCAACATTATCAACTTTTTGATCCGCTTTTACCTTGAAGGTGAATGTTCCAGTCCCTCCAGCCTTTACGGAAGATTCTTTTAATTTTGCTAGAGAAGATCCTTTTTGTTCAGGGAAAGAAATTACTTTGTCGAATGCTGGATTTGAATCCACTAAAATGTATGTATGGCTGTCCCATTTTACTTTTCCAGTGTTTTTAAATTTAACAGTTACTTCTTTTGTTTCTCCAGGATTTAATTCTACGGAATACAAATCTGAATTTTCTTCAAAATCGTAATCTTTTTTAGGTGTTGTTTTATCATAATCTTTTGAGGCAAGTTTACGAATCGAAGGTAATTGTTCATACATATACTTCCCAGGACAAGCCGTTTTCATGACATCGCTGTGCCCTAAAACGTTTGGTAATTTTACTCCATTGAGATAAGAATATCCCATAGGATCGATTTTGAATTCTTTTGATTTTTTGCTGATAAATTTTGCTAAAGCAGTTTTTACTTTTTTAGGGACTTCTTTTTCTTCAAAATTTCCTAAAACGGCGATACCGATTGAGCCGTTATTTCCTACGCCAGCATGACCACCAATAACTCCAGCTCCACCAGCGCGACCTTCATAAATATTTCCATTCTGATCCATAATGTAGTTGTATCCAATATCACCCCATCCACGAGTAATTGCGTGGTAATAATAGATAGAGCGAATTGAGGCCATTGGATCCTTGATATCATTCGTGGTGGCAGTATGATGAATAATAATTCTCTCTACCTTTTTAGGATATTGAAGTGGCCATTTGTATTCTTTACCCTTACTATCTTTGGTAACAACTTTTTTAAACTTTGAATCACTGCTACTTTTCCCCTGGAAATCGGCATCTTCACTTGTCTCTGAATCATTATTCTCAACATAACGGAGAGATTCATCAGCTTTCCATCCGGAACGAAGAATTACACCTTCGCTATTTTTCGCTACAGCAAAAGCTTGAGTAGTTGTGAAAATGGTGAGGGTAACTATTGCCACTAATTTATGTAAATTTTTCATGAAAAATTATTAATTTATCTACATATTTTCAAACGAAAGTTTCAGGTAATTATATCACTTTTAAGATCGTCTATCAATTCTCTTAGGCTTGAATAAGCGACATTCCTCTTTACAAAAAACACCTTTTCGTTTAGAGTCGCATTAGTTCATTATCAACTTTAATTTTAGGAGCGGGTGCGGTTTTTGTTAGCCTCGCTTTCTAGTAATGAATTTTCATAATTTATAAATATGGAGGTTTCTTATAATCTGAGATACCAAAAGTCGAACTTTTCCAATAAAGTTATTATCGACAAGGAAGGTGAAATAATTATTTACGGGAAAGGATTTAGATTAAAAGGTAAAGGAGCCGGAGATAAAGGAGAGTTAATTAATTTTTCCGAATTAAAAGAATTTTATTATAAAGATGAAAAAATTATCTTTATAACTTTTAATAAAGAAAAATATATTTTATCGGATTCCGGGAATCTGTTTGATCAATTATTAATAGACATTTATAAGGCTAGAAATGAGTTTTTGATGGATGCTTTATTCATGAAGAGCGGAAAGCTGAAAGCTGAATTTGAAGGTAATTTCGAGAGATTGAGTAAGTTTAATAAGTTGATTAATAAAGGACATGCAAAAGTAAAATTATTTGAAAAGAGCTTGGTGCTTGTTCCAGAAATTCAGGATGCCTTTGGGATTAATTTTGATTTTGTGAGTTTTTATGAATTCGATGAATTGGATTATTTTTTGAAAGTGGTAACAGATGATGGGAGCACTACTACTATTTCTCAACTTGGAAATGATTATGAATTTTTCCAAGAAAAAATGGATATGTTACTCGGAGGAATGTATGAAACTATTGTGAATGATGGCCTAAAAAAGGCTTTTCAAGAATTCCATGCCGGGGTTCTGCTTAAATTAGCTTATAGAATGAAAAATGGAAAAGCTGTGAGTTTGAAAGAGATCAAAAAAATGGATAAAGATTTGGCGGCCAGAGTTGAAGAATTTATTTTTGAAAACAGTAATTTGAAAGAGATGTCATCTAGTTTTAAACCTACTGATGATTCTTATATTTTATTTGGATTAACTAGAGACGAAGCTGTGAAAGGGAGTTTTATAAGATGGCTGATTTTTGTAATGCCTGATAAAAACTTGGTTGGATTTTCTATTTTGCCAAGATGGATAGAGGGAGGAAAAAGCAGTGAGGCTGTCAGACCTTGTGAAATGTTTTTCTACAAAATTATTATGGAACAAGGAGTTCCCTCTGAGAAATATGAAGATAAAATTCGCGAATTGAATCAAGCCTTGGTTGTTTTGAATTTCGCTAAAGATCCTTGTTATAAGGACAAAAGAGAACTTAAATATTCTCCTTATCAATACGCCATCCGCAAACTGCCTTTTTTAAGGATTTTACGAAAGTCTTTTGTTGGAAAAATTGCCGCAAGCACTCCTCAAGATTTTCAGAAACAGGCTGATGAGCTTTTTAATAAGGCAAAGTTGCAATAATTTAAAAATTAGATAGAATTAATACGCTTTAGCATTAACCCAAAGTTTATGTCTGAACTTAAATTTAACGACGAAAACTTCGAAGAAGAGGTTTTAAAAAGCAAAATTCCCGTCCTTGTGGATTTTTATGCTGATTGGTGTGGCCCTTGCAGAATGATGGCTCCATTGATTGAAGAATTAGCTACTCAATATGAAGGCAAATGGAAAATAGGAAAATGTAACGTTGATGAATCTCCAAATATG
Source organism: Candidatus Altimarinota bacterium (assembly GCA_041678805.1). GTDB lineage: Bacteria > Patescibacteriota > Gracilibacteria > UBA1369 > LOWO2-01-FULL-3 > CAINDQ01. The sequence continues at coordinate 3,033 of JBAYNL010000113.1, forward strand.
GCTGCAAAATATGCAGTTCAGAGCATTCCAACTTTATTGTTCTTTAAAGACGGACAAGTTGTAAATATGGCAGTCGGATTCCAAAGCAAAGAAGCTCTGGAGCAGAGATTGAAGGGGTAACAGTGCTTTGATAATTATATTTTATTTCTTAAATTGAGATTATATGAAAAAACTTATTTTGTTATGTGTATTGGCAACAACATTATCACTCGTAGGTTGCGTTTTAGGGCAAGAAGTGACGACAGCCCCAGTGAAGATAGTACCGGTGACGACAGTACCAGCAACTTCAGAGTCAGAAAAACCAGCTTTGGTAAAAGCGAATGAAGATGATAATTTTGTTTATTATGATGGCACCGTAACAGTCCAAGGTGAATATAAAGAAACATCCCCAAATAACATTAATGGCGGTACCTTGTGCTTTTACGCAAATGAAGCTACTGGATCTTTAATCCCTAGAGAAGGTCTCGCATGGTTCTGCTTTGAAAACCAAGAAGAAGCTAAGACTATTTTTGAGATTAAAGATTCTGAAATTTTCGGAGACAATAAAGTTGAGTGTTTGAAAGGACTGGCTACTGTAGAAATCTCAAATTATAAAGGAAACAAAAAAGAAGCGGCTGTTCACGACACTGCAAAATTGGAAAAAGTTATAACCAAAGAGTCGTTTTCAACTGATTGTAAGTTGACGGATTAAAAGAGAAATACGTGGCGGGTCCTGCCAAAGGGGCAGAAATTCTCCTTCACAAATACGTGCAAAAATTCAGCTCGCCATCCATGATTGGCTTGC
>JBAYNL010000114.1:0-3785 GCA_041678805.1 Candidatus Altimarinota bacterium
ATGGCAAGGAATTTTAGGGCGATTAATTCTGGTGGAGGATTCTGCTATCTCTCAGAAAACTACGACCACAATGGTATATTCTTTTCATCCAGAAGTTACCGATAGTCTTGCTCAATGGCATGTTAAAGATTCAGGAACAGTGGCTAACACACAATTAAATCTCAGATCATTGATGGAAGGATTTTCTGACGAAGAAATAACCAGAATGAATGGTAAAGTTGCTGAAAAAATTGCTTATTTCGAATCTCAGAAAGTTGCCTCTCAAAGTTTTGATCAGGATAGAAAAAAAGAATGGGTGGTCAGCGATCAAAAAGATTATGTTAGTCTCCAAAGATTTAAACGTTTTTTAGAATTTATCGAAAAAATTAAAACCGGGACTCCAGAAGAGGTAGAAGCTTTACAACAACAAATGGTCGCTGAAGTAGAAGGATTAGAAAGAGCTTATTTTTTCAAAGACTTACCCAGAGATGATTATAAATGTCTTTATGTTCCTCAAGGAGGAGGTCGTAGAGAGATAGGGCTGATCGGGAAATATCACCTTGGCAAACATCGCCAAAAAGTTGCTGAATTTAGGGAAAAATATTTAAATCCCGACAATCCCATCGCTCTTGTGAAATTAAGTTCTCTAAAAAAAGCTCGCGGTTTTTCTCCAGATACTTCAATGTCTGAATCTGAATCTTATGAACGAGCGCTTAGTGGACTAGAAAGTCCAAGTCAGGCGATTAGAGATTTTGAAAGAGCTCAACAGGAATCATTAAATGGCATTCGTGAAAAAATCAGACAAGCTGTTTATAGAGGATCACGTGACGTGGAAAGTATCGTAAGAGACGTGATTATTGAATCTTTAGACCAAATTCTAGGCAAAAATATTCCCGGAATTTTAAAGAAACAAGTCGCAGCCTTTTTGGGAGAAAAAAAGTTGGCATCAGCCGCAAAAATACTAGAAAGAGGTCCCTTTCGCACAGTTGCGAACAAACTCAGGTCGTGGGAAGGACAGATCCGTCGATGGGTAGTAGAAGATCTCGCAGATCCAATTTTAGAAGGAGCAAGAGGAGTTCAAAGAAAGTTTGAAAATAGATCTTTAGAATTGGCTGAAAGGATGCTCAATGATATTAGTAAAAAAGGCGCATTTGAGCCCCATATCGCCCTTGCTGAAATGGGATGGTCTTTTGGAGATGTTCTCACGGAAGATGATTTCCCTGCTCAAAATTACATCTCTATCGACATGGACAAAGATGGAGAATTAATGCTTGGTTCTTTAGAAAATAAATTAGAAAAAATAAAAGAAGATTTGCATGAATTTCCTGAGCTTTTTGAATTGTATTGTTCAAGTATTATTCTCATTTTTAATGACCCTCATAATCCAACTTCTAAAGTTGCAGACCCTAAAACTAAGTTAAAATTATTGGATATTGCTTCCAAATATGGATTGGCAATTCTAGCCGATGAAGCCTACCACAAGATGATTGAAAAAGATTTGAAAGAGGAAGAAGGCGATATCTCTTTAGCCTCTTTTTATAATCAAAATCGTGATAGGTTTCCAAGACCGGTAACTATTTACAGCTCATTGCCATCTACGAAATGGGGGATGGGTGCCGGAAGACGATCAGGAAATATTTTAACCAATGATCTAGAGACCCATCCAATTATGATCCCGGGATCACAATCTGTTTCAACAACTTTCGAAGAATTCGTTCGCCAAAATACTGATGGTGTAAACACGATGTCTTTGTGGTTTGATCAAGAGACCTTAAGTGCAGGACTAGCTGTAAAAAAAGTCTGCAAACCTTTGGAGGAAATGCTCTTAAATCCACTAAAAAATCCAGTGTCAGTAATGGACGAGATTTTAAAAGAAATGGTTCAAGGGATTGATTCTCCAGCCTTTCAGGGACCAATTTATTTTAAATTATTAGCGGCTCGTAATGACATGGATCGACTCATGATTAGAGAAGCCGGCACTGTCGTAATGAGACAATATGTTAGTGATTTAGTTTCCAGTTTAAAAGAAATGCGTCTTGATAAACAAACCAGAAAAGATACTGAAAGTAGAGTTGCCGCTGGAGTAAAAGCCGTCACAAGATTAAGCAAAAAAATTCCAGGTCTTGAAGAAAGATATATCAAACCGGAAGGGCCTTTTTATCTTTGTGTTGAATTTGATGAAACTAAAAAAGATTCGGGACTTAGGCCTTTTATAGAGGCATTTGCCAAAGCTCGTGGCGTTGACGGAGTACATGTCGGAAAAGGTGATGTCAGATTTTCTTTTGGCGGAATGCTTGATGGTACGCCGGAGAGTTATGAAATGCTTAGTGTCGGATTTGAAAAATCGCTTGAATTAAGTTTGCGTTATTGGGAAGAATTCAAAGAAATTCGTAGGAGATTAAATGCGAGCAGAGACTCAGATCCAACTTATAATGCTCTGCAAGAATTATTCCCGGCAAACGGAAATGTCGCCAAAGATACACTAGGTGATAGAGAGCAAATGGTATATTTCCATCAATTATTAGGAGAGTCTGGTTCTCAAGACATTCTCAAGAAAATTGCTCGAGAACTAGTAAAAAGAAAACCGGGAATAAAAAAACTTAATGGGAAATCAGAACTCGGAGACGTTTTGAATGCTGTCCCTGAACAAGATATGGCTTTGATTTTAGACTATTTGAAAAAGTATAAACTTTTAAAAGCACATCTTGATGAACAAGGAGATGAAGATTCAGAAATGCACGCCATGCAACAAACATTTGAGGGAATAGAACAATTGCCTGTAAATCCAGAAGCGCTAAGAGTTCTAATGAACAATTTCCCTAGATATAAAGAGAAAGGAAAAGTTCCCTTGGTTTTTACGGTGTCTTCAGATGCCTCAAAATATGTCTCTCATATTCAGCCAGATTCTCAGGCCTCAATTGTCACAATTCGAGGAGTGAAATGTCCGGATATGAAAACTTTTATTGAAAGCGAGCCATTCCAAACTCTTTTCAATTTCTACCTTTTAAAAATAAAAGATAAAATTCCAAAATTAAAAGATCTCACAGACGGAGAAGTTTTGGGGAAGTATGAAGCATTGAGGTTTGCCGAAAAGGTTCGAGAAAGAAAATTTGAAAAAGGAGAAAAAAAACTTTTTGCTCAAATTGCGATGGAGATAGCAAAAATTTGGTATAGCGACGATACGACGAAAGTATTAGCCGAAAATTTTGAAGGCGAAAATTCAGGAGTTCAAGCGGAGGCAAAAAGAGCTTTAGAACAAAGTCTTGAAGGTGTTTCTGCGGATATCAGAGCTAGGGCAATGAGGGCTTTAACAGATAGTTTTAGGCCTGTATCGCCCGATGTTCAAAGAAAAGCAATGATCGGCACGGCAGAAATGGTAAACAGATATATTAAAGAATTTTTACAAGTATTTATTACCGAAGAGCAGGAAAGATCTTTGCAAATAAAACCAACATTTCAAGTCGGTTATCAATCGATCAGAGGTGTAAAAGCAAATAGTAGCGCTTTGCCTTGGATGAAAAAATTAGTGGAATCCGCTGAATTTGCCGGACAAACAGTTCCTACTGATCCTGCCCCAGAAATGACTACCGGAGGAACTGCCAGGGTAGCAGGATTCGACTATGGAATTTACCGCAGAGATGGTGATGGGGAAAATGCTCCCCAAAAAGAATATTTTAGAGAAAGACTTACTCAATTCATGGAAAAAATGAATCCAAAAGATTATGTCTGCAAAATGGTGCAAATCGGTCCAGTAAGAACTCTTTTGGTTATGAATAGGTCATATACTCACTACATGGCTGAAGAAA
>JBAYNL010000115.1:0-3783 GCA_041678805.1 Candidatus Altimarinota bacterium
ATTCTGCTATTCAACAGACACAAAAAAAGCCTTAAGTTCCAAATAGCATTTTCGGTATCAGAGAGAGTTTAAAGTAAAAATTGAAACATCACTGAAACAATTCTCTGCAAATAAAGTCACCTCAATTTGCAATCTGTCTGTTACTTCTCATTAAACACCAAGCCCATCTAAAGCGAGTAAACAGTGACCATAAACTTTTGGGAAAGCTTACAACCAGACCTATTCATGCCATTCAAAACTTAAGGCACAACCGGCGAGAAATAATTTTTATCACCGCTTGCGCCCCAAGTTCTTAATCTATTTTTCAATGAACAATACATTATAATATCACATTTCCAAAATAAAAACAAGCGCCCTGATTCAGAAGCAATCACAAAGCCCTAGTGGGAAATCCAAACCACAAAACTCATCAAAGCAGACTCAAAAAATTTAAAGGACATCTCTCTCCCCTCACAACCCCTGCTAAATATCATTGCATCTTTTTTCTAAACATGTTAATATATGGAGATGATTTTTCATTCTCATGTGAAAATTGTCTCAAAATAAAAATAATAACAAACAAAAAAAATGTACACATTTCTATTCCCAAATCAAAAAAGATTTTCATTCATTGAAAACAGAATGATTTTTGAAAAAGCTGCTGAAGCTGCAAAAATTGACGAAAAAATTGCTGACATTGATTCTCTTGCAAGTACGCTACCCGCAAAACTTGCAGAAATTAAAGCCAAATATGTAGACCTTAAGGGAAAGCTATCCAGTGCTCCCACGGAGGAATTGACTGCTGATGAAGAGGTATCAATCCAAAGTCTTGGAGAAAGCCTAAGCGCTGCATTAGCAGATAAAGATGTACAAAAAGAATTAGCCATAAAAAAAGCTTTAGGATTTTTAAAAGATGGCGGCATTGATGCAAACGAGATAGACGTTGAAAATGCTTTAATTCTTTACGAACTTGGATCTTCAAATAAAAGTTCACTTACAGCAGCAGAACAAAAAAGTATCCAAATCATAAGCTTTATTCTCAGACATGCTGAATTAAAGGAAATCTTTTCCGTAAATAAGATTGAAGGACACGCCGACGTTGTCAGCTTCATGATTCGCCCACCGTCAAACAATGCCTACTATACAGAAGCTGTAAATAGGGTAAAAACTTTATTGGCAAATGAAGGCAAAATAGATCCTCCTAATTTTTTAACAAACACTGACAAAGATCTTGCTAAAAAATTTATAGACTGTGCAACCAATCAAGAACGTTATAATTTATTAGTGAAAAATCGCCCAGCATTTACTTCTTGGGAAGGAATATTTAACAAAGCCCTATCTCTCGATCGTGCAAAAAACATGGAAAGCTTAATAGGAGCTTCTGATGTAAGATACGCTCTTTCCGTACATCAACAAAAAGGAGAAAATTTTAGAAAATCTTTGGCAATTGTCGAAATCAATTACGAACCGGAAGAGCCGGACGAGCCAGATGAACCGGACGAACCAGATGAACCAGATGAACCAGATGAACCGGATGAACCAGACGAACCGGATGAACCGGATGAACCAGATGAACCGGATGAACCAGATGAACCGGATGAACCAGATGATCCAAATCCAATTCCAATACCAACCCCAGTACTATCAACAGACGACATGCCTCCAACAATTGCTTCGGCAACAAGACCAAGAGGCAGAATTGTTCCATTAGCAAACATGCAATGGGATTCAAAACTAGAAGAGACTCTTAGTTCAAACATCACATCTGCAGTTGAAAATTACCAAGCTTTAGGTGTAATTACCCTTCTTGACGGCATTGATACTATTCCCCCACAACATCAAGCAGCATTCCTTGAAGGATTTATGAAAGAACTTCTAGCAAAAGGTTCTCCACTAGATGTAGTTCAAGCCCATCAAGCCATCCAAGAGGCTATCAGTGATGAAGCAAGCTTATATAGAGGAGCATATATGGACTCTTTAGATGAAAGAATCCGAACTGCTCCAACTCCAGAAGAAGAATCTTTCTGGAAAGCTCAAAAAGCCCTATCCCAATTACTCACCTCAGATATTGCCGATCCACAAGGTCTAAGAGAAGAAGCTTATAGAGAATTAAAAAGCATTGATATATCTAAACTACCAGTAGCATTACAAGAAGCCGCTAAAACCAGCTTGAAATCAGCAGAACTAATGATGAGACAGTTTATGGCCGTTGAGATGGTAGAGACAAGCACGAAGGACTTAAAAGAATTCTTTACTGATCAAGAAGATTTAGAAAAATTCTTCGCATTAAGTGACGCCGAAAAGAAAGATAGTTTACAAAACAAAGGATGGGATGCCATTAACCTAATTGATGCAGATGAAGAAATTTATTTTTCTTCTAAGCAAGTTTATGACGCTCTTTCCTATTTAATAAAATATCAATATCCAATTGATATTCAAAATCCTGCAACTGTTATCACAAACCCTATTGAATATTATCATGATCTTCTTGTAAGAAATAATGGAGTAATTACTCCCGTTCCAGGAGTGACAGAGCAACAACCCCCAACCTTTGTTGATTTCAAATCTGAATTAGAATTATTTAATCAATATCAATCAGGTGCTGAAGATATGGGAGAGAGCAATTGGCACGATGTAGATGGTAATAAAACTGTATTCGGCGATGAATTTGGAGGATTACTAATCACTTCCAAAAGAGTCTTTGAATCTAAGGCTGGATTAATGGACAGTAAGGCAACTGGACTAGAAAACGTAGGCGGACTTGAGAAATTAAGACTTGTAAAAATTCAAAACGCCATCAATAACAAACATTATAACGAAGCCCGAGACCTTATCTTAGAAGTTATTGGTGATAAATTAGATAAACTACCTGAGGCCAAAGACCCAAGAAAAGAATCTAGAATGAGAGAACTTATCAAAGAAATCGACGAAAGAGAAAGAACAAAAGTCAGAGCTCAACAGAAACTAAGAATGGAAGCTCAAGTAAAAGACATTGAAAAAACCGATCCTAGTAACGCTCTTGTTGTAATGTCTAAGAAAGTTCCCCCTAAAGAATTTAACCTATTGATAGATCAGTTTACAGACAATGAAATTCAAGAATTAGCAATCAGACAATTTTATGGAGAATTAGGCGAAATTGATATAAAAAATGCGAAGTCACTGATGGAAAGTGACTATGAAAAACATCTTTTAGCACAATTGAACTCCATGAATGGTGTCGGATGGGCTACCATTTCCTCTGAAAATGCTGATTTTGCCAAATCTATCGGATTCTCATTAGCGGAAATCATTATGATCGAAGCCGCAACAGCTGGTCTTGGAGGATTCCTTGCAGGATCTGCTGGAGTAGCAAGAATCGGCATAGTTGGAGAACGAACAATCAAAGGAAGTAGAGCTTTCGGTTTACAAAAAATGGGATGGAGAGCTGGTTCTGCCTTAAGAACAAGTACCTCCAGAAGCTTTTTAGGAAGACTCCCTGGTGCAGCCAAATTAGGAAGCGGAACCAACAGAGTTGCAACATACGTAGCCGAAGGAGCCCAATGGCATTCAAGAGTTCTTCAAAATGTTTTACATGGAGGAGCCTTTGTTGAAGGTCAAGCAATGTTGCATGGAGACGTCGTAAATCCTTTCTCTGGAGACGGAGCAATCCAAATTGGCTCAATGGCATTAATGTTTGGAGCGTTAGGAACAGCTCAAAAAGTTCTAAGAGGAGAAACTGGCGCAGCAAAAGCCTTTGCTGCTGGATCTCCAAAAGTTATGGACAGAATCATGCTCGGAAGACTGAGTAACTGGTTAGGGAAAACC
>JBAYNL010000116.1:0-3725 GCA_041678805.1 Candidatus Altimarinota bacterium
AGAATGTTTTTTGAATCAGATTGGTTGAAAAGAAATTTTCCATTAGGGCCTAAAAATTGAATTTCTTGGCCTTCTTTTAAGGAATTTAGCCAGTTGCTTCCTCGTCCGTTTTCAACGATTTTGACGCATAAAGAAAAACCTTCATTGGCAATATCAGAATGTGGATAGGAAGCGATAGAATATCCTCTGATACAAGGAGAATCTGGTTTGTCTTCAACTTTTACACTGATAAATTGGCCGGCTTGAAATTCAAATGGAGTTGAAGTTTTGAAATCCAACTGAATTGTATCGTCGGCAAGATCAGTTTTTTTTATAAGAGCTGCTTTTTGAAGTGGCATCTGAAAAATTTATTATTGTGGAAGATAAGCGTAATAACTTAGTACTCCTCCCCAAAGAGTTAATAGTAAAGAACTTAAAGCAAGTAAGGAAGTGAGTTTTTTCAAAGAAAGGGCCCATTTGGTTACTCCTCCAGGGATTAAGAAGTAAGTTACACTTTTTATGATCATAGTCCATCCGGAGAGAGTTACTAAAAGCCAGATGTTCCATTCCCAAACACTATACATTCTGACAATGATGATTCCTGCAACTAATTGTACGATAAATAGAGGAATCAATTCGTAGTGATTTTTAAGCCAACTACCCATGATTTTTTGCCATGTCTTCAGATATAACAGAAAAGATAGGCCTAGAACCAAAAATACTGGCCCTACGACTTCGGCGACTTTAATCGCATTTGTTTCCATAGGATAAGGGTTAGGAATAAGAACGCGGTTATTATAGTCTTTTTGGAGAGGGTAAGTAAACCTTTTCTCTTTTGTGTAAGGCTAAAGAAGGTTGTAAGGGGGGGGATTTTATGATATAATTTAGCGATAAAAATTAATACAAAAAATATATGGCTCCAGATGGCAAAGGTGATGGACAAGGTGAAGTGATTCCGGTTCCTGTGGTTCCTAAGGTAGAAGCTGGTCCTGCGGTTCCGGTGGCGCCTGTAGTCCCGGTAGCTCCTGATGCTCCAGTTCCTGGGAAAGAAGCTATTCCTGTAACTCCTGGGTCTGCTGCGTTGGTCGATTTATCAGGTAAACAGGGTGAGGCAATCTTAGCTAATCCTTCTGTTCCTGAGGCTGGAAGAGTTCATCAGGAATTTATAAAGAAAATAGGAGAGGTGACTACTGCAGATAAAGATTTGGAAGCTTTAACCGGTAAGCCTCAAGAAGATGGTACCGTTTATACAATTGAGGATATTCGTTATAAAACTAGGCTTTTAAAGAAAGAAGCGGCAGGGGAGAAGCCTGAAGAGCAGGTTAATAACTTGAAAGAGGAGACTGCTCGCAGAATGAAGGCGTATACGACTGATGCTGGAAATGGTTGGTTTCAGTTGGATTATGCAAAGTTGGGTTCTGATAAAAATGGACTTACTCATGAACTTCACGTTGGACTTGGAGATGTTTTATTGGATCTTGATATTGAAAAAATTGCGGTAGAAAAAAATGGACAAATTATTACAGCTCATAGAGGGATCGTGGAGTCCGGTCCTTATGCTGGAAGAGTGGGTTTTCTTGATGACAAGAATAGTAATGAATATGTAGCTACTCATACTGGAGATAAGTTTAGAATTCTATCGAATGAGAATATGGCAGTTCCAGCCTATGTAGGGAAACTGACTGAAGAAAATGGTAAAAGGGAGGCAGGTAGAGCTTCTTTTAATACGGGCACGATGGCGTTATATCTTGCTGAAAAGGATGTGACGATGAAGCCAGGAATTGATTTGAAAGATACTTATACGGATCGTGAAGGGAAAGCGGTGACGGTTGGTGTCACTAATGATATTATTGAGAAGGCTGCTGCTGAATGTAAAAAGCCTTCGGAAGCGGGTGACGCTGTTGAGAGAGAGAATTTGATGAGAGTTTTAAATTATATTGCTTATAAAGTAGGAGTTCCTGCTTATGGGATTTTGGCTGTGATTAAACATGAAGGTGGTGTTACGTTCCCTGTAACTGGAGGAAATCAAGATGGTGGTCTTGCTAGGGGGATGGGGCAAATGCATCCAGAGGCATGGGCTACAGTAAAAGCAGATCGTAGATTTAGTGAATTGGTTGGATCTGTGATGGTTGAAAATCCTGGAGATGCTGGAAGAAATAAAAATATCTTTGTAGATTTGGTTGGAGTAGCTGTTCTTATGAAAAAAGGATTTGAAACTTTTAAATTTGATGTTAATTACAATACTCCTCCTGCATATTTGCTTGAAGAAAAGGTGTCTTCTCCTGATGGAGTTGAAATGACCAGGATGGCTTGGACGAGGATGTATTATCATGTATCTTCGTATGCTTCACAGTATGCGAAAGCGATTAGGCTTAAAAGTATGGATGATGTATCTGAAAAGGCTAAGGTCTGGATGCAAAAGCATGTAAGTGACTATATGGATCTTTCCGCTACTGCAGTGGCTGCAAAGCAGGCGATGGTCGCTAAGGGAATGGAGGTGGCATAATTATGAATAATATGTTTAAAGAAAATAGATTTATTTTTGAACACGCTGAATTTTTACCTTCTGGGAAAAGAAGGAAGTTATTTTTTGGAGAAAGGAAAGAATACGATGGAGGAGAGATGCCAAAGGAAGTTCAAGAAAAAGAGAAAAAAGAAAAAGAGGATAATGTTAGAGTTGCGGAAAAACTGATGAATAATTTAGAAATGACTGGTATAAAGTGTCCTCGTTGTGGGCTTAAGAATGTTTCAGAAATTGGAATTATTCCTCCAAATAAAAAAATGCTTTATTGTTTGGATTGTAGATATAAATGGGAGGTGGAGTAGGGTAGAATATCATTCGAGTCTTTTGGAGGTTTGTTTGGCCGTAGTCATATTTACATCTTTGGCAAAATGTGTTATAATTACGTCGCTTGTACTTTATAACAAAAATAAAAATGAAAAAACAGGCAAAGATTTTGATGGCAGTTCTTTTGACAGCGGTGGTGGCTGCCGGGGCTTTGACTTTTGTTAATCCGGATTTATTGAAAGGGGAGGTAATTCGTACGATTACTCCGACTGGTACAAAAACAAGCTGTACTCCTGGAGCGACTGTTTATGATTCTCAAACTAAAACTGGTAAGTATGCTTCTTTTACTGATTTCGCAACTGCTGTGAAAAATGATAAATTAGCAAAATGTAATTATGTTTTTCAAGGAGGTGAATATGATGGGGCATTTGAGGTTGATAGTTTTATTGCCTTTTGTAAAAATTCTGATATGAGTGCTAGTTTAGAGCAGACTCCTTCAGTTTCTTGTACTCAGAAGGTGGCAACAGACTTCTTGAGAGTTGATTTGTATGAAAATCATGCAAACGTAAATTTGCATTTTGATGCTATGGATAAAGATTCATTTGCGATATTAACTTATAAAAAATATACTCCTTTTGAAGTTCGTGTTGGAGATAATGATTAATTATTATCTGATTTTAAAAAGACCGTTTGTTCTATTGCAGGCGGTCTTTTTTCAATAGGGAAAACCTAGCTTTTCCACGAAAAATGTTTGCTGTTCGCAAAGTATTTTTTTCGAAAAGCTTCCTTTGCCTTCGCTGAATCTCGCGGAGCTCGTTTTTGCTACGGCTTCGGATCGGTTTTCTCGCTACTTTATGGAGGCGCCACTCAGAGTCGAACTGAGGAATAACGGTTTTGCAAACCGCTGCCTTAACCACTTGGCCATGGCGCCATTAAAGATTTTTCGCTGATTTTCAAT
>JBAYNL010000117.1:0-3678 GCA_041678805.1 Candidatus Altimarinota bacterium
AGCAATTTTGGACGCAGTCCATCAATTTGCTATTGATAGTAGAGGTGTAATGCCAGCAACTATTACAGCTGTCCCAACAGTTATGGGAAATGGTGTCGGACTTATCGATGTATGTGCAGACTTGGTTCCAACATACATTACAGCTATGCCATTCGACCCAACAGATGCAAATGGTGCGTATACTAGTTGTGCCGCTTATAACACTGGATATCAGATCTCTGTTGACGCAGATGGTCGTGTAACAGTGGCAGCTCCAACAGCTGAGCTAGACGAAACAATCTCAGTTACGAGGTAATCTCGCAAATTGAAAATGTACAATAATAGAAAGCGCCCGCCCAAAGCGGGCGCTTTTTTAATCCAAGAAATAGGAAATATTACTTGTCTTTTACCCCGAAAAAAGATATCTATTTCAGGCACTATAAAATATTAAAAAAGAACCAAATATGGATCACGGTAATGTTGTTTTAAGATTCGATGAAGTTTCGTTTCACTATGATGCCAATAAACCTATTCTGGAAGAAACCAGTTTTTCTGTTCGCGAGAATGCGAAGATCACTATTATGGGACAAAATGGTGCGGGTAAAAGCACAATTTTTAAATTAATTTTGGGTGCGGCCGGAGTAAAAGAGGACGAGGAGACCGAAATGACCCTTAAGCCAAACTCAGGGTATGTGCATATTCTTAATGGCGCTTCTGTTGGTATTGGACTCCAAGTTATGCCAAAAAAATTCTTTGAATATACAGTATTAAAATATTTTGAAACCGCCTTTTCAGAAAAAACATATAATCTAGAAAAGTTAATAAAAAATGTATTGGAAGTAGTACAGTTTGAGACTCCTTTAACCAAAAAAATAAAAGACTTTTCCGGAGGACAGTTAGCCAGACTTTTATTGGCATATGCCCTTATTCAGGAGCCGGATATTTTATTACTCGATGAGCCGACAAATAATCTTGATACAAAAGGAATCGAACATTTAACGGGATTTCTAATGGGTTATCAGAAAACTGTAATAGTGATTTCTCATGATGCGGACTTCTTGAATTCTTTTACTGACGGTGTTTTAAATTTGGATGTTTATACTAAAAAGGTAGAGCAATATGTTGGAAACTATTTTGACGTAATTGAACAAATAGCCGGCCAGCTTGAACGTGAACGTAGAAAAAATGCTCAACTCCAGAGGAACATTCAGGATAGAAAAGACAAAGTTAACTTCTTCGCACATAAAGGAGGTAAAATGCGTCGACTTGCCAGTAAACTACGTGATGAAGTAAGCGAAGATGAAGAAAACATGGTAGAAGTTAGACGAGACGATAAAACGATAAAACCTTTTATCATTCCAGCTCAACCTTGGTCCGAAGTGGTCTCAAGAATATCTTCAGTTGGTGTAATTACTGGTCACAGAAGACTCGAGAAAAAAGTAGCCATAAAACTTTTTAATCGCACTAAATTACAAATCATTGGTCCCAATGGAATTGGCAAAAGTACACTTCTTAGAGAATTAGCGCTCAGTGAATCTACCGGCACCAGTATCGCCGAAGGAGTAAGAGTTGGATATTATCAACAAGATTTTGCAGGCTTGGACTTCAATAAAACTGTATATGACTCACTTGGCGAAGTAATGGAAGGTGGCCCCGTACATGAAAAAATTTATGCTACTGGCGCACATTTTTTACTTACTTCTGAATTGATGAGAAATAAAGTTGAGTCACTTTCTGAAGGACAAAAAGGTCTACTTTGTTACGCTCGATTCGTTTTGCAGAAACCCGGTTTGTTAATTTTGGATGAACCAACAAATCATATTAATTTCCGTCATTTACCAATTATAGCCAAAGCAATTGATGACTACGAAGGAACTGTTATATTAGTTTCTCATATGCCTGAATTCGTGAAACAGATCACTCTTAATGAATTACTAGATTTGGAAGAATTAATTTAGCAAATTCTTCGGCGCTCTTCTAATTGTTTTAATGGTGCTTTTATCATCCGCAATCTTTTCATCTTTTTAGGATAAAGCCAAGCGGCTTTGACTAAATTTTTGATAGCATGCCCCAATGCTATTAGATAAAAACCAATATTAGGCTTAAGCGCTATTTCCCCATTTGCATAATCAGCCTTAGCATCAACTATGTCGTCAATGAGATTTCCAGTTGCTCCCGCAAGTTCAAAAAAATCCTTGAAAGCCTGATTAAATCTATTTTCATCCATTACGCTAAAAGACAGGGCTGCGGTCTCTTTTCCCCCCGACAAAGAATCGGCAACGTATTGGCGCACATCTCTAGTTATTCGAAGACGATGAGTAATTTCCTTAAGATTAACCACGTGAGCAAAAAAGTCATCTCTATTTTCAATTTGACCCAACATCTCTTTCAAGGTCGCCAGCTGAGTTAGTAATTCTTGAGGTAAGGGACCTTGGCCCTCTTGAACATTTATTTGAGTATTATTTTCCTGAAGAAACCCTATTATTTGATCAAACATTTCATCCATTTCCTCTATTGATGGTTGAGAATCAATGTAACGATCAATGCACTCTACGGCATCAAAAAGTACTTGCAAATTTTGTTGATCCTCAGGGCCCATGGGACAGTCAAAATCATTGGCCATAATACCAATATATTTAACCCCCTTCCCATATTGTGGGCGAACACCTTCTTCGGCCCCACGTATATAATCCATCAACACCTCATTTAGAAAATAGGAGCGGCATTCTAACTCAAAAAAATATTAATGCCAAACCAAATCAAAGAACTGATATCAAATGATTTTTTGGTGGATAAAAAGCGCAGACCAATGTTGCCATTATCTAATTTCCAAATTGGTAAAAATGTAAAATAATTTTACTTTTTTACTTTCCTCAAAATAAAATATGCCTCCCTATCTCGACCCAGTATACGGAAAACCATCTCCACTTTCGGCGGAGCTGTTTTTTCATGGCTGGGGCGGAAGGGCTCGAACCTTCGAATAGCGGCTTCAAAGGCCGCTGCCTTACCACTTGGCGACGCCCCAACGTAAGACAGCAAATTTAAATTTGCGCCTGTAAATCTACCAACGCCTTCACTACAAGTCAAACTAATCTCGAATATAGACTTATACTCTACTAAGAGATTCTTTATCCCTCAAGGCATATTGATACAAAGTTTTTTCTCCAAATCGTTTAGGTAAAACACATGATTCGGCAAGTTGAATTGCTTCGGGTGATTTTAATTGACCAATGGCATCCTCGATAGTCCCTCTATATTCAAAATGCATTGCATCTGTCATTCCGTCTGAACGACCTTTATCGAAATACATTCCCCATTTAAACCCCATCTTTTGCAATTCAATGACCATCGCCATTGGAAGATTCCATTTAGTTTTTTCAGGTTTTGCAAGCCAGTTATCTGGGGCATCAAAATCAATAGCCATCCCATAGTCATGAAACCCTCCCTTAACGACATATCCAGAAAGATTTTTAAATTTAAAATCTTCTGCCATTCCCATTGCCTTACATCGAGCCTCAAGTTCTTTAAGTAAACAGGCCATTACGATATTAACCGTAACTTCAACTCCAAAAACTTCAATTTTCATAATCCACCCAAAAGATTTTTTTTCATGTCCTACAAGTTTCTCATAATATTCCAAGGCTTTTTTACTCCCCATCATTGGGACCTCCCTTTTGGAATCATCTAATTCTGGAGGAA
>JBAYNL010000118.1:0-3641 GCA_041678805.1 Candidatus Altimarinota bacterium
TCATGGAAAAAATGAATCCAAAAGATTATGTCTGCAAAATGGTGCAAATCGGTCCAGTAAGAACTCTTTTGGTTATGAATAGGTCATATACTCACTACATGGCCGAAGAAATGCGCCTTTTCCCTCAATTTGATTTGTCCCCGGAGGACATTGGATCTCTTGACATGGAGGCTATTAGCTTCATGGGTATTCCCCGCAAAGCAATGGGAGATGATTACAAGGTTGGTTATTACATGGAAGAAGACCAAAACGGAAAACAGATTCCGGTCTCCTGGGTAGATGCAGAAAAATTTACAGACTACGTTGGTTATTTAAAAAAACCTCTCCTTACCGTTGCTAACGAAAAAATAAAAGAGTCGGGAGGAATGCCAGTGCATGGCTCAGCATTCACAATCGTTTTCAAAAATGGTCTTAGGAAAACTCTTGTTATTGGAGGAGACAGTGGAACTGGGAAATCAGAGACAATTATCGCAATGATTGAACAAGCCATTAAAGAAGAAGGAAAAGGAATGTCTGTTGAAGGTATTGATATGTTAGCGGGAGACATGCTTTCAATGTACGAAGGTGAAGATGATCAAATGTATATGCTTGGAACAGAGGAAGGAGATTTTATGAGAATGTCTGATATTTCAGTAGATTGGAGACAACGTTTTAGAGAAAGATTGGAAAAAGCCAGTACCACCAATAAAAAACATCCTACAAACCCTCGTATGACAATTGGAGGCCTTTGTGATCCAGAAGGTTTTTTAAGACCTGTTAGGGTAAACTCATTCTATCATATTGATAATTATACTCGTCCGAATGGAGAGTCCTTTCAGGAGGTAAAAAGTCCCGAAAATCTCATGACGGATATTTATGCAAAAGGTTATCGTCGTGAAAAAGGCACAAGTGGTGATCAACCTAATATGAGAGCAAGTTTGCTTGATACCGAAATTGATGGCAAAGATCAAATTTTGGAACAATACGGAGAAGATCTTGATAGATTATTAGGATGGCAGGTGACTCTTGCTGAAACTGGAAAAGTGAAAAACGCAATTCTGTCTTTTAGGGATAAACCTAATATGATTGAACGCGCTCAATCTATGGTTAGAGATATGTTCAAAGGAAGAAAGTTTGTCGATGAAGATGGCGAAAAATTGGAAATCAGTGAAGTTGAATATGATCACAAGACCAATCAATTTAGGGTAGAGGTGACCACGAGTGAAGGCCAAAAAGTTAAACAAGTTCTTGATCGAAGTGTATTTGATCGTATTTATAATCCAGTTGCCTCTACTTATTGTGGAAACCCTTTCGTTCATCCTGCCGGGATGGCGGAAGTCCTAAAAAGATTCGCCGGGGTAATGAAAAAAGCGGGTATAATTACCGGAGTGCTTTATAGCCAACTTGCAGTTCCGGGAGAACAATTTAGTGGCCCAGCAGAAGCCTCTAGAGACACGGTTGGCTTTTTAGAAAAAGATCCTAGGGTTAATGATCGTTTCCAAAAAAATCAAAGAAAAGTCCATGATGCCTTATTAAAAAAGTATGGAGAATGGGTTATTGGTCCGGAAAATTTACCAGAAGAATTAAAAGCTTTTAATTTATTGCTTCGAGAAAGACACGAAAGTGATGCTATAAAATTTGTTGGTCCAAATCGAGAACATGTTGATGTTAGCACTCCAAAATATCGATACAACGCAAGCGCTGCAAAGAAAAGATTCAATGCATCTTTGACAACTCCAGAAGTCAAAAATGCAATTAGTACAGTAATAGGAAGCGGTAATTATAAACGTATCAATCTCAAAGGATTTACACCGGACATGAGTTTGTATACCAGAATTCAAACTTGGGACAATAAAGAAGAATTGGTTTATCAAATTATGATGATCAATGGCTTTGTCCGCTTAGGAAATGACCAGGAGGTGTTTCGTAAGGTTC
Source organism: Candidatus Altimarinota bacterium (assembly GCA_041678805.1). Lineage (GTDB taxonomy): Bacteria > Patescibacteriota > Gracilibacteria > UBA1369 > LOWO2-01-FULL-3 > CAINDQ01. The sequence continues at coordinate 1,915 of JBAYNL010000118.1, forward strand.
CCATGGAAGTTAAAAAAGCAGAAATTATAGCCGACAGAATCATTGAATCTCGCCAAGGCGTTGCTGCTTAATGGTAAAATTTGTCAACTCCATTGAGGATCTTTTTTGTTACACTTTTGTGCCCTATGCGTTAAAATCTTCCCTAGTTAGATTTTTTTAACCAATTAAAAAATGAAACTAAAATCTTCTAAATTTATGCTGAGCATTATCAGCATAGGAATGTTCTTGATGTCAGTCCTTCCAAGTGCAGTTGCAGTAGGAAGTACGACTCCTTTTAGCGATGTCGATACCTACGGGTTATATTCGACAGCTATTAACTACATGAAAACTGAAGGAATTGTAGACGGTTATGCAGATGGTACTTTCAAGCCGGGAACAAGTATTAATCGCGCTGGACTTCTGAAAATCCTAATGGAAGCAAAAGGATATGAAGGCGCTGGTTCAAATTGTTTTACCGATGTCACAACTGGAAAATGGTATGTTCCATATGTATGTAAAGCTAAGCAATTAAATTTTATTGGCGGATATGAAGATGGAAGTTTCAGACCAGAAGAAAATATTTCATTTGTAGCAGCTAGTAAAATTATCGTTAATGTAATGGATTTGGATGTAGATACCACTAAAACGGAAAATTGGTATCAACCATATGTATTGGCGCTAGAAACTCAGAAAGCTATTCCAACTACTATTACCAGCACTGACAAAAAAATTACTCGTAGTGAAATGGCAGAAATGATTTGGAGATTAAAAGAGAAAAAGACAAACCAAGGAACTCTTTCTTATGACTTATTAAATCGTGTGGGGACAGCAGAGTCTAGCAAGGACTTAAGAAAATTTGCATCTTGTGAAGATCTCCAGAAATATGTCGAAGATAATAACGCGACTCATCCTACGTACTACTATGATGAAGAAGTCGATTATGATGCCACGGTTAATCCAACAACCGCTACCAAAGATGTTGCTGCTCCAGAATCTTCCGGTTCTGCAGAAATGGGACCTGGTGGAACAGGTGATGATTATTCAAAAACAAATGTGCAAGTAGAAGGAGTTGATGAAGCTGATATTATAAAGAACGATGGCCAATATATTTATTTGATTAGTGGTGGCACAGTAAGAGTTGTAAAAGCGACTCCAACAGCTGACATGAAAGAATTGGATAAAGTTACGTTTGACGATGACGAAAATTTTTACCCATCTGAATTATATGTTGATGGTAATAATTTAGTTGTTATTGGAACAGCATACAGTACTCCAGATTATTGGGATTATGAATCTACAACTATCTCTCCATACTATGGATCAGTTACAAAAGTTTATACTTTTGATATTACAAACAGAAATGACATTTCTCTAAAACGTCATTTGGATTTCGAAGGAGATTATGTTTCTTCCAGAAAAATTGATGACACAGTTTATCTAGTTTCAAATAGATATATCTACAGCTACGAACCAGTTCCTCTTTATTATGATTCCAACAAAAAAATTGCAGCGACAACGACCTCTTGTGGTAGCGTTTGGTATTCTCCAAGAATTACAGAGTCAATGAGCTATCTCACAGTTGCCGGAATCCCGGTGGAAGACAAAAATGCCATTGTTTCAAAACAAGTGGTTTTGGGCTCTGGAAGCAAGATTTACGCTTCAAGAGACAACTTATATGTAGCTGAAAATAAATACTCTTATGATTGGAGATATGATTCTTCAACTTCAGACGAAGAAACTATTATCCA
>JBAYNL010000119.1:0-3621 GCA_041678805.1 Candidatus Altimarinota bacterium
ACTATCTTTCGTTATCTGCTTAACACCAACCTCATCATTTTTCACAAAATGCTTCCCATCTAAACAATTACAATCCTCTAAAGGTTGCCATTGATTTGAACATCCATCTGTTTCACAAAAACCGTCAATTTCAGAAACTCCACCACAGCCCCCTTTGCAAATAAAATGACTCATATTTAAAAAGTTATATCGCAGACAATCATAATGATTTATTTTTTTTACACAATAGTCTGGATTAACACTTTTTGATAAACTTTGTAATACAGTCAAATGTTTGGAAGCCATTTAGAAACCTCCTTTTTAACTTTTTTGTTGTACAAAAACAAACAATGGTATATATAAAAACGCTCCCTAATTTAAACATTAAATATGCTTTTAGAAACAATTACCCCAGAATACATCCTTTCATCACCCATCTTTAGACTACTATTTGCCAGTTTTTTAGGTTCAATCATCGGTCTCGAAAGAGATTTCCACGGAAGATCTGCCGGATTAAGAACAAATCTTTTGGTAAGTCTTGGAGCTGCAGTCTTTATGATCCTATCCGAATCCATTGCATTATCTACTTCTCAACAACTTGTCTCTGCTAAATTACAAGCAGACCCGGGCAGAATAGCCGCTCAAGTCATAACTGGAATCGGTTTCCTTGGGGCAGGAGCAATCATAAAAAATGGACTTTCTATTCGAGGATTAACAACAGCCGCTTGTTTGTGGATCTCAGCAGGAATCGGAATGAGCGTAGGAGCGGGACAATTTGATTTAGGAATAATCACCACTTTAATAAGCCTATTCGCCCTAACAGTCTTAAACAAAGCCGAAAGACATTATAAAAAGAATTCATACAGAACTCTGGAAGTAGTTGTCCCAAATACTGCAAACATATCCGAAATTATTGATCTAATTCAAAAAAGAAACGCAGAAATCATGTTCTTGGAAAAAGAAAAAGATTATGATAAAAACACCATGAATTTGAATTTCTCTATCAAGACCAAAGAAAAAAAGCCAACTGATGAACTTTCAACTGAAATAATCACAGGTTTAGAAAAAGCTTCCATCAAAATACACAAAATAAAATGGAGTCGCCAATAAAACAAAAACATCATCAAATGAATCGAATAAAAATTATCCAATATGTTTTCACCGCTATAGGCTCAGCTGCTTTATTGGTTTGTATTTGTCTAACCATCAATACCCTTAATTTTATAAATAAAAGTAAAGAAGCAAATGGCAAAATTATAGACCTTGCATATGAATCACACTACAAAGGGCATATTTATTATCCAGTTGTCCAATTTAAAACTCTTGATAATCAAGATATAACCTTCAAAGCTAATATAGGCAACAATCCTCCTTTAGAAAAAATCGGAGACACTGTTGACGTCTTTTATGACCCAGAATCACCAAATGATGCTAGTATTAAATCTCTTTTCCTATGGTTCGGATCTTTACTGTCTGGATTTTTCGTCCTCATTTTTGGCGGAATAGGTTTAGGATTTATGATCGCCTCAAAACGCAGTGAAAAAAGATCAAATGATAATGATTTCCAATACAGGACGAACTCTATCTTGCATTAGGAGAAAATAGAATCTCTTCCATCCTTGAAAGCAATTTAAAAAATCTGCCAACATATAAGACTTCTATCTCGCTCCCGGAGCATAACCAAACACTACGTGGCTTATTTCAGGGAATAGCAAAAGAGTTTTTTCAACCAATGGATGGATGATAGCCACGCTTACAGACGATCCTGCCCATCCATCTAAATCTATATCCAAAAGCACATAGGCCGTATCATTTTGTACACCTAGATAAGCTATTGAAGCTTTGGCCGGTCCACCTAAAGTTGGAATTTCCCCGGCAGCAGCTTGCGCGCTCGCTTTGATAATATCAGGTGTAAAAAACACGTTTAATTCTTTTTTTACAAATATTTGTGTTTCCAGTGGATTAACCCCACCCTCCTGCTCAAATCGTGTCATTTCTTTTATATAAGCATCATAGTTTTCCGGAACCATTATCGTAACTAAAGATTTTTCCATCGATATCGCAACATCATCATAATCACACTCCACACTTTCCCTCGGACAACTCAAACCCATGTACATATAAAAATCATTAACACTTCCTCCCATAGAGTGAATTACAGTTTTAATTGGAGCAATTTGAATAAGAGTTTTTTCTATGGGTTGAAGAAAAGCCTGCGATGCACAACTCGTATTGATATTTGACAAATTACTCATGTCAGCTGGCCAATTGATATAGGCAATATTGCCTTCGACTTTGAAACTTTTTGAATAGTCTTCAACTGTGCTTGTGCCACCAGGGCCTGGCAAATACTTCAAAGCAGTGCTTATTTGGGTTTCTCCTTTTGGAACTTCAACATTTTTTACTCTTAATTTATCACAATCATAGGCCGCATAAATCTGTACAGTTCTTAACGGTATAAATTTAAAACTTTTTACCATCTCCAAATCATAAACAATTTGTTGAAATTTATCCCCAGCAAAAGTAGATGACTGTCCAAGATCCCAAGATATGGCTTCTTTTTTCTCTGGATAATATTTTAAAACCGTCATGTAATTCAAAAAACATTGATCTTTTCCTAAATCCCCTAAATCCGCCTGGATAGAGACATCATACACGCCTTCTTGAGTAGAAATATTTTTCGCCCCTACTTCACAACCACTCCCATATTGTTCTTTAACAAAGGTATTCAATTCACTATCATTCGCCACATCTTTTACAACAAATTTCCAGCTTAGTTGCTGAGAATAAGCTTTATCTTCAAGAACAAGAAGAGTGTTCGTAACTTTTTCACATCCGGAATAAGAACTAATACCATTTCTTACCGTTTCGCCAGTAAGATTATAAAAATATTCACTCGAGATATATACATTTTCGTTCTCGAAAATTTTCACAGGAACAAAACCACCTTTTGGCCTGTAGGAATCATCCACAGATGTACACATTGATCCATAACTATGATACATTTTTTTTGGAACTTTAATCGAAAAACCATATTTGTTATTAGTATATAAATTCCAAGTTTGATCAATCGAGGATAAACTTGAATCAGATCCGTTAATAGTACCGTTTATTGTAAGTAAGGGTGCACTTAAAATAGTCTTCGTTACATTAGTGTCCCCATTTGCCACCGTTATATTTTTACTTTTCCACGCATACACACCCCCCGCGGCAATTAGAGAAATAACCACAATAACAATCGCCATCACCCAAGTTCTTTTTGAACTTTGTCCATCCATGTTTTTATTCATATAATTTATTAGTTAATAATTGTATTTCAAGGTAAGACAAAAAATCCCCCTCCATTTTAGCAAATTTTATTTTAATCCTTATCTTTTAGAGCTTCTTGAATTGTTTTAACAACGGCTTGAACAAATGGATTTCCACATTCAAGTTTAGTAAAAACTTTTTTTCCTTCTCGTTCTTTTTGCAATAAATTGGCATGTGTTAAAATCTTGAGATGTTGTGACGCCAAAGGCAGGGAAATATTCAGAATTTCGGCAATACTACCAACGGAGATTTTTGGTTGTTGTACCAAAATACGAAAAATTCGATAACGATTAACATCGCTCAGCACTTTAAACACTGCCGCCATTTTTTTAT
>JBAYNL010000120.1:0-3516 GCA_041678805.1 Candidatus Altimarinota bacterium
ATATTGTATAATCCCAACAGCTTATTCTTAAAAGTTCTCTCCTATGAAAAAAATTCTATCAGCGGTATTGCTCACAATGCTCTTAAGTGGGTGTTCATTATTGCCAACCAACTCGCAGACAACAGAAAAAGCCCCAGCCTCAACAGAATTCGCAACTCCATTATCCGCCAATGAGGGTTCCGTGGCAGGTTCAACCGTCAAATACAGTTTAGCCTACGATAAAGATAAATGGGTTACAGAAACTCCAAAAACAGGATCCCCTGCTGAATATTCTTTTACCCACGTTGACGGAGATGTTTACTCAATGATTATTGCAGAAAGATTAACATTCAGCTTAGACGCACTAAAAGAATTAGCTTTAAACAACGCTAAAAGCATAGCTCCAGATGCCAAAATCATTTTAGAAGAAACCAGAAAAGTGAATGGAGTTGATGTTCTTGCAATGAAAATAGAGGGGACCACAAGTGGAATTCCGTTCATTTATTATGGCTATTATTACACAGGAAAGATGACTTCTCTCCAGGTGGTTACGTATACCAGTCAGGAACTTTTTCCTCAATACGAGGAAGAATTAACCAAGTTCTTAAGTGGTCTTAAAATTGACGAATCAACAATAATGACAGCAGAAGAAACCCTCACGGCTACAGAAAAAGCACCTCTCACTGCAGGATTAGTTGAAGGTAGCCAAATGCCTTATTCAATTAAATATAACCCGGAAAAATGGACTGTAAAAAACAGCGCTTCTGAAGAGGTTTCTGAATATTTTTTCTCACACGTTGATGGCGATGTCTATGGAATGGTCATTCCTGAGAGAATTCAGGCGGATGCCGCTGGAATCAAAAAAGTAGCATTAGCTAATGCAAAAGCTGCGGCTCCAGACGCCAAAATTACGGCAGAAGAAACCCGTAAAGTTAACGGTAAGGATTTGTTAGTTCTTCAATTAACCGGCACCGTCCAAGGAATTAAGTTCCAATATTATGGATATTATTACGCCGGTAAAAGTGGAGTAATTCAATTCATTTCCTACACTTCTCCGGAGCTATTTAAGCAATACGAAAAAGATATTACAGATCTTTTGAACGGGCTTGCGGTTACAGAATAATTATATAAATTTATAACCCCCTCTATCATGTCTATCGAGCTAAATCTTTCTATTGTAGGAATGGGAATTATCGTCATCTCTTGGATAATTCAGATCGTTTACACTCTTCTCCGCGATAAAAAAATGAATTTATTTTTTGCCGTTTTACAAGCTGGTGGAATTGCTCTTTTAGTCGTAGATAATTATATGGCAAATTCAGCTATGACAATGATTGGCGCTCTTAATATCGCAAGTGCTGCGGGTGGCTTTATCATGGCAGGGTTAATTTTAGCAAAGAAATAAAAGCACTCCATTTTGCCTCAGTTTTGCTTAAGGCCATGATTGACGCGACGGCTATTTGATGTTATAATGCGAATAGATTTATTCATAATTTTAACAAAATGGTAGAGCACCTAATTAAAGCTCAAGCAAAAACAAGACTTGAAGAAAGAACAAGAGCAGTGCTTTTAGACGTGATAGATGATTCTATCCCCGCTATGGCGAGACAAGACGTGCAAAGGGCAAAAAGATTAGCAGAACGTACTCTAGTTGATATACAAGAAGGTCGTAACCGTGATTTAGAAACATATTTCAGAAACAAAATTCAAGCACTTGGAATCGATCTTGATGAAGCCGCTTAAACAAACATTCTTATGGGTTTATCTGGTGACGTAGAAGGACAATTAGAGGTTTTTGATCCGGACAAATTTACGGAAGAGCTTAGAAGAATTTCTGTTGAATTCTTTAGAACTCTTACTCTTGAGAAAATGCAAAGTCTTACTCCTGAAGAGCAGCAACGGATACCTTTTACTCGCATTGGGACAATAGGGGGAATTGAACATAGTGATAATCCGACATGTCCTGGCTGCATTGACACTGTGGTGGAGACAATGAAAAGGTTCCCAGATAGAGTAGAAGAAATAAGAGCGACAGTAGACGCCTTTCTTACGAAAACTACGGGGAGTGATGCCATAAAAGATAGACGATACCTTGATAGAAATGGTCCAGGGGCAAACTTTCTTTTTAATACAGAAGTAGCTAAACGTATTTTCTGGAGTAGAGTTGCCGTCAGATTAGTTCAAAAACTACTAGGCTAAATGTCTTTGCGAGATAAGTCTACTTTTTTATCATCGCAAATATTGTATTAACATACGTCATTTTTGCGACAAAAAGGGTTTCTCCAGTAAGTAGAATATATAAGATTATTTTTTTAATGGATGTTAAGTTTGTTAATCTTAAATCCAATTCTCTTGTCGTAAAAATAATGGCCAAGATCGCCAGTCCAAACAAAACAATTCCAAAGGATATCAGTCCCAAATTATTTACAAAATGGATTCCGTAATTAACAATCTTTGAAGCATCTTTGCCTCCATTAAAATAATAGACAATCGGAGCCGAAAGTATCCCCAAAATAAATCCTCCACAAATTGATATGAAATACGCAAAGCCCACGAAGATATAAAATCGTGTGGTCATAAATTCAGTCATTCCAGAGCCCCAATTCAGCCCAAAATACATCAAAATAGGAACTGCCGACACAATCAATAATTCATAAAGAGGACGATGATTTTGGGAATGTGTCATTAATAATCCACCGATTGCCACGATATAAAGAATCAATCCTCCTACAAATAAATACGATTTAGGCCCGTCTGGATCTAAAAAAAATCCGGCAAACTTAGCCGCTACGATATATAAAACCAACAAATATATTGCGAAAAGAAAGTATGCTACAATATCTAAAGTTTCCAATTTCATAAAACCATTCTAACAAATAAAACTCCCAAATGAGAGACAAAAGATTTGTAGCAGAACATCGGGGTGGACCTCTAAAAAAAGAACAGCATAGGCAAATGATTAAATGGTCATGCCATTGTGTTGAGCACGTCTTGCCAATCCTAGACGGAAACTTAGACCCACGACTTATCAATGCTCTATTTATCGCTAAAGAATGGGCAAAAGGAAAGGCCACTGTAGGCGATGCAATGAAAGCTTCAGTTGCCGCACATGCGACAGCAAGAGACTCTTTAAACCCTGTTGCCACTGCAGTAGCTCGTGCTATCGGGCACGCCGTTGCTACAGCTCATATGTCCGACCATTCATTAGGAGGGGCTTTATATTCTTTGAAAGCCTTGAAACTTGCAGGTAAACCAATAGAGGCAGAAAGAAAATGGCAAAATAAAAAATTGCCATCAGAAATTAAGGACCTCATTTTATCCACAAGGATCATTAAAGAGAAATCTTTGCCATTCTAATTTACCAAAAATTCTAATATCTGTAATTTCGCAGGATCTGAATCTGGAATAGTTCCCAAAAGAGTTTCCAGGGTAACACTAAATTCCAATATAGATCGTCCGTCAGATTTTTGTAGGGTGATGCCCCACGATCTTGCTAATCGCAAATTAGTACTGCCTGGAGTTAAATAAACATCAGTA
>JBAYNL010000121.1:0-3512 GCA_041678805.1 Candidatus Altimarinota bacterium
CCTGTGAAAATTGAAGACAGTTTAAGAGTAGGGTCTGGTCTTGATACAATTATTTTCGGCGTTATTGATAATGCAGGTGCTATTACGGGATGGAACACTATAAATTCTTCTGCCCCTGGGGTAAGACCTGATCTTAAGGAGGCACCTTTGGCAATTAAGAACCTTAAAGTCGATGGGACTATTAATCAGTGGATGGGATTTGATGCTGGAACAATTTATTCAAGCTATAGTCCTTTAAAAATAATACCTGCTGGAGGAGCCGGAGTGGATGGCCAGGAAGGAATAGTAAGAATCGGTGGCAATGATATTGCTAAGAAATATAATTTCCAAGTTACTGGATATGCTGATATTTTAGGAGCCGCCAATATTTCAGGAGGACCTTTAAAACTGATTGGACCTATAAGTCAAAGCATTATTTTTACAACTGCTGCTAATAATGGGGTTTCAAAAGGGTCGATTAGTCCATATGTAAATTATTTGTCAGTTAATAGTGGTGCCACTAGAGCTTTACAGTTAGTTGGGGATACTGCTATTTATCTACAGTCTCCAAGTGGTACAATTTCTGTTATTGCTGCGAAATTGGATTTAGAAGCTCCGATATCAACTGATATTTCGATTGATGGTGTAGATCAACCTGTAAACATTGATGACAATTTAAAAGTTAATGGAAGCGTAAAAGCAAATAGCATCGGAGCGTTTACGATCTCTGAAGGCAATTTAAGGCCACTCTTGGCTGGAGCAGCAGCTCCTAGCTTAAATGGTGTAACTCCTGGACAGGCTCTTAATTGTCCTGTGGGAACTAGCGTTGTAAGTTGTGGATTTACTTGTCTTAAGACAAATGGAAATCCTCCTGAAGAATGTACGAATGGGGATATAACGTTGCTCGCAATGGTCCCTAAATCTAATCCTCAATCATGTACTTTGGGTTTCAAAAACACAACGGCAAGTACGAGATGGGTTCGATTGTATGCTGTGTGTTTTAATCCAAATCCAACCCCTTAATACTGGTTTACCGCTAACACCCAATGTTCATTCTTCTCAAGACTCTCGGTTGTAAAGCAAATCGATATGAGTCGGATAAATTGTGTGAGTTGCTTCTCGGGAGGGGTGATGAAGTACGACAGCTAAGTGAAGGGGTCAGAACCCTTTCTTTTGATAGTAAGGCTGTAGATGTTTTGGTGGTGAATACTTGTACGGTGACGCAAGTTGCAGATAGAAAGTCTAGGCAGGTTGTTTATGGGCTAAAAAGGCTTTATCCTTCGTTGCAAGTGATTGTTTTTGGGTGTGGAAGTAATGTCGCTCCGGAGGATTATAAAAAGCTTGAGGGAGTAGATTTTGTGGCTAAAAATACTAAAGAAGTTTTTGAAATTATTGAGAAATTGGATCATCGAAATAATTTAGGAAAATCTTCTTTGAAACGGACGCGTGCTTTGGTGAAAATTCAGGATGGTTGTGATAATTTCTGCACCTATTGCATTGTTCCAAAAGCTCGCGGAAGGGAGCGAAGTTTCTCAAGCAAAAGCATTCTCAAAGAAGTTAAAACATACGAAAAAGAAGGTTACAAAGAAATTGTTTTAACTGGAATAAACATTGGCGAATGGGAGGAGGATTCTTTAAATATCGCAGATCTCCTAGAGATTCTCATTCAAAATACAAAATCCGTTCGCTTCAGAGTAAGCTCAATTGAGCCGAAAAATTTCTCTCCAAAATTTTATACATTATTTAAGACGGGCCGACTTTGTCCGCATATGCATATGTCATTACAATCCGGGAGCGACAGTGTTCTTGGACGAATGCGTCGCAATTATTTAACAAAAGAATTTTTAGAAATTTGTAATAAATTTAAAAAGGCTGTGCCTGACATTGGGCTGACAACCGACGTGATTGTCGGATTTCCGGGAGAAACTGAAAAAGAATTTGAGGAAACATGTAAGTTCGTTAAAAAAATAGGTTTTTTGAAAATTCACGTATTCCCCTATTCCAAGCGAAAAGATACGGCTGCTTATTACATGAAAGATCAGATTCCGGAAATTGTAAAAAAACAACGTGCTGAAAAATTGCGTAAAATTGCAGATAAGATGTCGACTGATTTCAAAAAAACTTTACTCGGAAAAACTTATGAAGTTTTAGCAGAAAATCCTCACGGGAAAATCTATAAAGGCTTCACTCCTAATTACATTCCTGTTCAATTTTTGTATACAGAGGAAAGGCCTATTACGAGAGAAATTGTCGAGGTTACGCTAAAAAAACTTCAGAAGGACGGAACGGTTCTGGGAGAAATAGCTTAAAGCGCCTATAATCCCAACTTTTTTCTGATGTCGTCGGCTTTGTTTGTGTCTTCCTGTTTTTTCCCTGCTTGGAAGAATTCAGTTTCCAAATCCATCCATTCCTTGAAGTGCTGTTCAGCTAATTTTTCCAACTGAGGAACGTGTTTCTTTGAAAGAGCTGCAAACTTTTGTCTCTCTTCTTCAAAGATACGAATTAGCTCGTCTACTTGAGATTGTTTTAATTTTGGAATAGATTCGATAATTCTTTTTTTCTCGTCTTTCGAAAGAGAAATCGAGCCTGCTAAAAGGCGGATAAAATATTCATCATCAAAATTCAAAGTATTAGCTGGAGAACTTACGGTTAATTTTGCAGGTAATTTTGTTCCCAATTGGAAATTTGCAGGAGTGGTATCTTCAGGAGTAGCTGGTGCCATGCCTTGTTGTGGATAAGCGCCTTGAGGCTGAGGTGCTGGCGGAAAACCTTGTGGCTGTGGATATCCTTGAGGTGGAAATTGTCCTTGCTGTCCGCCCTGTGGCATTGGTTGGACTCCTTGTGGCATTCCTTGTTGTGGATATGGTGGATAGTATGGAGGAGGATATGCTCCTGGTGGGAACATATTTGGATCTTGTGGATAATATCCCGGAGGGTATGCTCCTTGCGGAAATTGTCCTTGTGGTGGAAACATATTTGGATCCTGTGGATAATATCCTTGCGGATATGCTCCTGGTGGGAATTGTCCTTGCTGTCCGCCCTGTGGCATTGGTTGGCCTCCTTGAGGGAAACCGCCTTGTGGTGGAACAGGTTGTCCACCTTGAGGATTTTGACCTCCTTGTGGTGGATTTACACCGCTATTTTGTTGTCCTTGATTGTTTTGTGGATCCATATGAAAATACTTTATTCTTTCTTGTATTATATCGGAAAAACGCCTGTTTATCAATCGTTTTTTGGTAGAGTAGGAAAATGTCAGCTCGTAAATAAGATCGCATTAGGGGGGCATATTTTATTTTGAGGAAAGTAAAAAAGTAAAATTATTTTACATTTTTACCAATTTGAAAATTGGATACTGGCAACCTTAGTCTGCCCTTTTACTCCACCAGTAATTTTGATTAGACATTTCGAGGGAATGTTTATAGAATTTCGGTGCTAAATTGAAATTCTATATAGCTTTGGACGATTAGCTCAGTTGGTAGAGCATCCGCTTGACTTGCGGAGGGTCAGTGGTTCGAACCCACTATCGTCCACCA
>JBAYNL010000122.1:0-3459 GCA_041678805.1 Candidatus Altimarinota bacterium
GACAACCGGGATGGCTTTAGGTAGTCAATCGGGAGCTATTGCTGATCAATTAACAGACAAAGAATCTCCTACTAAAAGTCCCTCATTAACTGAGACTGTTTCTTTGAAAGATACCGTTTTCGTGGGAGATTCTCTTACTGTGATGATGGGTAATTTTATTCCAGGAGCCGTTAAAGCTTATAAAGGCGCTATGCAAACAGGATGGATGAAGACCGAATTATTGAAAGTAATTGCAGATTACAAAAAGGGCAAACATCCCGGTTTAAAAAGAGTGGTAATTATGGGAGGATTTAATGATATTAGCAGTACAAAAGGATCCCGTTATGTAATTAATAATCTGAGAGAAATGTACACGGCTGCAAAAGCGGCTGGGCTTTCTGTTGTGGGATGCACTATCCCCGATTGGGATTATGAAAATTTACAAAAAACTTGGGTTGAACGCTGGAAAAAGAGAGGCTGGGGAAAAGAAAAAGGAGTTTATCCATATACAGCTGCCGAATTAGAACAACAAACTCTGGAACTCAACAAATGGATCTTTTCTCAACAAGGGACATTAGTAGACACTGCTGTTGATACCTATAACGGAGGATTTGAAAGAAGCAATGATGGAATCCACCGCACTACAAATGGAAGCAAGAAAATGGCTACATCTATCATGCAGCAAGCAAATATTCAGGCGTAGGCAAAGGCAGTATAAAGTAATTCTATTAGAACTTTAATGGAGCGGGTAACGAGAGTCGAACTCGTCTCTCAGCCTTGGGAAGGCTGCATAATACCGATATACTATACCCGCATTTTAAATGAGTTTTTGAGACGTTTGAATTTTAGCGTCACTTCACTTTTCGGTCAATTTTGAATTTGAGGGTCTCTATCCAGTAGAAGCAATACATGATTTATGACCTCAACGATTACAAGCTCTGGATTATCAGGATTTAGGCGAATTCTCTCGAGTGCGATCATTGCAAAAGTTTCGGCGATACCAATAACGTCCTCAAGTGGAGGATTTTTTCCTTCGATCGCTGTTTTGGCTAATAATAGATGAAGCTGAGCCTCTACGTAATTCTTCAGAGCATTATCCGACATTGCGGGGCCTGAATTTGTTTGTCTCCATTCGGCATCTAAATTTAAATGTTCTGGCAACCTTCCTCCCTTTAAAACCCAATCCAAGAGAGCTCTATTTTCTTTTTCTGAAAGAGGAGGAATATTACAAATTTCTTGATAATCCCTTAAACATCTTAGAGCTTTATTGATCTCTTGTTGGTCGGCAGGAATAGGAACTTCAACGTCGTCATTCGCAGGTTTGATGCTATCTAGTGGTGTCATAAATTAAATTAACTGGAAAGAGAAGTCGGCGTTTTATTTGCTAGCTGTCCACAAGCGGCATCAATGTCTCTACCATAATTGAATCTTTGAACTACATTCACTTTTCCTTGTTCCAAAATACTTTTAAATCTTCCAATATTAGCGGCAGGAGATGGTTTATAAGGAGATTTTGGGGACGAATTATAGGGAATTAAATTGACTACACAAATGTACTTTTGGGCCAGCTTCATCAGATTTCTAGCATCTTCAATTGAATCATTCACGTCTTTGATCATGATGTATTCAAACATGATTTTACGACGTGTTTTTTCTTGATAATAGTCTAGAGCTTCGAGCACTTTTTTTAAGGGATAGGCCTTATTTACAGGCATTAATTTACTGCGGGACTGATCATCTGCAGAATGAAGAGAAAGGGCAAGATTTACCTCCACGTCTTTGTCTGCGAATTTTTTAATTTTATCTGAAATACCTGAAGTAGAGATAGAGAAATGACGCATTCCCAAATTTAAAGTGTCTTTTTGATTGAGATATTTTATTGCGCCCATTACGTTATCGTAATTGAGGAAAGGCTCACCCATTCCCATAAAAACGACATTAGTAACTTTCTGATCAGTAGCTTTCAAGAAGCGCCCAAAGAAAACAATTTGATCAACAATTTCACTCATTAATAAATTTCTTTTGAATCCCATTTTGCCAGTAGCGCAAAAACTACAATTTAAGGAACAGCCTACTTGAGTTGAAACACAAACAGTATTTCGGCCTTTATGCTGCATCAAAACGGCTTCTATGTTCAATCCGTCACTGAGCGTAATGAGAGTTTTGACAGTATTGCCGTCAAGTGATTTGAAGGCTTTTGAATCAATATAGATCGAACATTCCTTTTCTAATTTTTCGCGTAAATCCTTTGGAAGAGTCGTAGCTTCACTCCAATCTGAAATAAAATCCTGAAACAAGGCTTTTTTAGCCTGAACAAGACGATATTTCGGCTGACTTCCGAAGATTTTCTCTAATAAAGATAGGTTCATAGGAATGAAATTTTATAAAATTTTCTAGGATTCAGTGGAATTTTGATGAGCTTTAAGCACTGCTGAGTGGGCAGATTTTACGTCAGGAAAATGTTTTGCTCTACCCGGTTCTTCTCCTGGAAGATATCCTTCAATGCCAGTAACCGCACGATCGTGCCAACTATTTGGGAATACAGGATATCCAATATAAGAATCTGGAGCCATTAGTATTCCATTTCCATCAGCAATTGCTTTAATAGCATTTGCTCCTCTTTGATCCAAGGCTAAATCCCAAACATCGGCGGTATAAGCTTCCTCATCTCCTCTAACTTTATATCTCTCGGGAATTATTCCAAATCTTTTTACATCAAAATCTCGTAAAGTCGGACATACAGATCTTCCTCTGCCAAAACCATAAGCTACTTGTCCAAATAAACCATTTTTACCAAGTTTAACGTAAGATGAAAAATTTCTTTGACCAACTTCATCAGCATCGATATCTTCAAGAGTAGTGTAAGCACCTTCCATTCCTTCTAAAGTTCTTAAATCTGGTAAGGACTCTCTTAAAATACTAAGGACTCTGTCAACATAATCCCCTCTAAGTCCCGCTAGTTTCTTGCTAAATCTCCACTTATTGAAAGATCCCGGTTCAGGCATATCTTTTGCCAGAACAATTCGGTCGTTGCGATTTTCACCTCCAAGTTCCGCGACTCTCATACAAGCAGCTTGGACGTCCATAACAAGATAGCTGACTTGATTTTCAGGTGATTCTTCCCCTGCCTCAGTAGTTTCATCAAAAATGTCACCGGGTGATAATAGCTCTGAAGGAGCGTAAGTTTTCATAAAATTGTTTAATAGGGGTGATAAAGTAACAGATAGGTAGGAATTAGTCAATGAGTGCTTCAATGGGGTCCGCCATTAGTTGATACCCCTTACTCATTGTCTGCGCATTGATAAAACCCCTTAATTGTATACAATTAATCTCTTTAAATTAAATTCTTCTTATTCCATTCAATTTCTCAACAATCCCTTTTATATTTTTATTGTTCATATAAAAAATATTCAAGGTCAAACAATAATTAAAATATGAAAGCCCTATCGAAGTTGCTTTTCCCATGGGAATTTCATCTGA
>JBAYNL010000123.1:0-3410 GCA_041678805.1 Candidatus Altimarinota bacterium
AAAATCCCGAAGGGTGCAAATTCGGAAACGATGAAAAATCTTAAAAACCTTTTAATGAGGCATCAAGGGAAAACGCCTGTAGAACTTTTCTTGGCTGCGGGAGATAAAAAATTAAAGCTTCCATTTGGGGTTGAATTGTCAGATGAATTGAGGACTAGGATAGACTCCTTGCTTTTGCAATAAAGGATTGAAAAAAGCGGTATTCTCCACTAAGATAGAGCAGTCTTTAACTTAACTATATGTACAGAACACACACTTGTAATGATCTTACGGCTGCTCATGATGGCAAAAAAATTATTCTTGCTGGATGGGTGCACAGAAGGAGAGATCACGGAGGCGTCGTCTTTATTGACTTACGTGATCGTTATGGATTAACTCAGGTTGTTTCCGATCCAAATAATTATAATGAGGCTCATAACTTAATGAATGAGGTTCGAAGTGAGTATGTTTTGCAAATAGAGGGAACTGTTCGAAGGCGTCCTGAAGGTCAGGCTAATCACAATATGCCCACTGGAGAAATAGAGGTTTTGGTCCAAAAAGTGGTAATTTTGAATGCCGCTAAAACAACTCCTTTTGAAATTGATCAAGAAAAAGATGTTAGTGAAGAAGTGCGTTTAAAATATCGTTATTTAGACTTAAGACATGATCGCTTAAGAAACAATATGATTTTGCGTCATAGGGTGATTAAATATATTCGTGATTACATGGATAAGAACGAATTTATAGAGGTGGAAACTCCTATTTTGATTAAGGGAACACCTGAAGGAAGTCGTGAATACTTGGTTCCTTCCAGAATTTATCCGGGAACTTTTTACGTGTTACCTCAATCCCCTCAGCAATTGAAACAATTATTGATGGTGGCTGGATTTGATAGATATTTCCAAATTGCAAGATGTTTCCGTGATGAAGATCAACGTGGTGATAGACAACCAGAGTTTACTCAGTTTGATGTGGAAATGTCTTTTATAGAGGAGAATGATATTATGAAATTGAATGAGGGTTTAATGATAGATATCGTAAAGAAATTTGTTCCTAATAAAAAAATCAAGCAGGTTCCATTCCCGGTTTTGACATATGACGAAGCGATGAATGTCTATGGTAGCGACAAACCGGATATTCGTTTTGACATGCCGTTATCTGACATTACTGACATCGCTTCCGAGTGTGGATTTGGAGTGTTTAAGGGCGCTGTTGAAAAAGGTGGTTTTGTGAAAGCTTTACGAGTTGAGGGTGGGGCAAAATTTACGAGAAAAGAAATTGATGAGTTTGAGGAAGTTGCTAAAATTTATGGAGCGAAGGGATTAGCTTATATAATTCATGGAGATGAAGGATTGAAATCTACTATTACAAAATTCTTTAGTCCGGAAGATTTGAAGGAAATCATGGAAAGATGTGGGTCTAAGAATGGTGATATTATTTTCTTTGCAGCTGATACGTTTAAAAT
Source organism: Candidatus Altimarinota bacterium (assembly GCA_041678805.1). Taxonomy (GTDB): domain Bacteria; phylum Patescibacteriota; class Gracilibacteria; order UBA1369; family LOWO2-01-FULL-3; genus CAINDQ01. The sequence goes on from JBAYNL010000123.1 coordinate 1,445, forward strand.
TGCCTGTGAATCTTTAGGAAAAGTCCGAATCGCTGTTGCTCAAAAATTTGGATTACTTGATAAGGACTTGTTTGCTTTCTGTTGGGTAAAAGATTTCCCAATGTTTGAATGTGACGAAACTAATAAGCTTAACGCAGTTCATCATCCATTTACTTCTCCAAAGGATCCTTGTGAATTCGATAAAGATCCAAAAAATGCTTTGGCATTGGCATATGACATTGTGTTGAATGGAGTGGAAATTGGCGGAGGTTCTATTAGAATTCACAATAGAGATACTCAGAAAAAAGTGTTTGATGTTCTGGGTATTGCTGATGCTGATGCGGAAAGAAGGTTCGGACATATGCTAGAGGCTTTCCAATATGGGGCGCCTCCTCATGGAGGAATTGCCTGGGGAATAGATAGGCTTATTATGATTTTTGCCGATGAACCTAATATCAGAGAAGTGATCGCCTTCCCGAAAGATCAAAAAGCTAAAGATTTGATGTTGGGAGCTCCTTCTCAAATGCCAGAGGAACAAATTGCAGAATTACACATCAAGACTGTTAAAAAGGATAAATAGTTGATTGCTATAAGCTGAAAAATGTGTTAGTATTTACAGAATTGTAATATGAAAAGTTTGATGGACACATTATTGGCAAATTGGGGAGTAATTGCAGGAGTTATTGGAGGACTTTTTTTCTTCTATGTTCTTGTTAAGTATATTCGTCATCGAGTAAACATAGAGAGATCTTTAAATATGGTTTTTCTTTTGGTAAAAGTTCCGAAGAAGGAATCAAAAGAAGATCGTGAAGTTGAAGGTGAACAATATTCAATGCAAAAAGACTTTAAGGAGATTTCTGGCGGAATGATGACTCAATTCTTCGAGGCTCTGCATAGTCTTTATCAGAAAGAGTGGTATGCTTTCTTTACTGATCAGGATTTCTTATCTTTTGAATATGCTGTAATTGATGGGCTGGTTAATTTTTTTATAGTTTGCCCAAGACTTTTGGCTCCTTTGGTGGAAAAGCAATTAACGGCCTTTTATCCAGATTCGTATGTGGAGCAGGTTGACGATTATAATATTTTCAAGCCTACGAGCCATGTATGTTCTTCTTATATAGTTACTGAAAAGCCTTTCTGGTATCCGATTAAAACTTTTGCGAGAATGACGGCTGATCCTTTGAATGGGATTGTAAACTCTTTATCTAAAATTGGTCATGACGAAGGCGCTGCCGTCCAAATTATGGTGAAACCGATAAAAGAAGGTTGGCAGAAAAAGGGCCGTGAAAAAGCGAGTGAAATTTTCCAAAATAAAAAGGGCCATGATTTTTCTTGGATAAATCCAATCTCCTGGTTTTCAAGCATATTTGATTTGTTGTTTAGGGGAGAAACTGCTGTGATGAATAATTTCAATAAGGATGGTGTTAGTACTAGAACCACTCCTGTTACCGATGAAGAAGTGAAGGCTATGGAGGAGAAAAATGCTAAACCTGGGTTTGAAACTATTATTCGTTTGGTTTCTGCGGCAAATACTAAGCAAGAAGCTCATATTAATCTTGTTGCGATGCGAGGAGCTTTTGTTCAATACAACACCCCAAACGGAAATACTTTGGAATATTCTCATTGGCATAATAATAAAGGGCTTGTTACTAATTTTATTTTTAGAAACTTTTATAGAGGGTTCAATCAATGGCTAACTAGAAAGAAAAATATTCTAGCGGCTGATGAATTGGCTAGTATATTTCATATTCCAAATATTAGGTTTAATAAATATCCTTGTATCGCATGGCAAAACTTTAAGATTGCCGCTTCTCCACCTAATATTCCGACAGAAGGAATTTTACTTGGATATAATGTTTATCGTGGTGAAAAGAAAGAGATTCGCATGAAGAGAGAAGACCGATTTAGACACTTCTATGTAATTGGACAAACCGGTACTGGTAAATCCTCTATTTTACAGGTAATGATTCGGCAGGACTTAAAAAAT
>JBAYNL010000124.1:0-3402 GCA_041678805.1 Candidatus Altimarinota bacterium
TTTGAGAAACAAAGTAGACGCTTTGATTACAATCCCAAACGACAGAATCCTTTCAATTATCGACAAGAAAACACCAATGAACGATGCTTTCGCTGTTGTAGATGATGTTTTAAGACAAGGTGTCCAAGGTATTGCTGATATCATTACCGTTCACGGACTTGTAAATGCCGACTTCGCCGATGTAAAAGCTGTTATGGAAAATTCCGGTTCAGCTCTTATGGGTATTGGTTATGGAACAGGTGAAAATAGGGCAGGAGAAGCTGCAAAAGCTGCTGTTGAAAGTCCACTTTTGGAAATGTCTATCGATGGAGCTAAGGGCATTCTATACAATATTACCGGTGGTAATGACCTAAGCATGTTCGAAGTAGACGAAGCTTCTAGAATTATTACAGAAGCTGCCGATCCAGATGCTAATATTATCTTTGGTGCAGTAATCAATGATTCATATACAGGAGAAATCAAGATCACAGTTGTTGCGACAGGATTTGATTACAAGCAAAAAGATTCAATTATTCGTCCATCAATTTTCGGCCAAAAGAGATCAACCGACACGATGTCTTCATCATCGTCAATGCCTATTAAACAAACGGAAAACGAACTAGACATTCCTGCGTTTATTAGACAGAAGATGAACTAAGCGGAGAGGTAGGCGATCCAAAGTGGAGCCGCCCCAAAGGAGGCGAAACGCAGGACTTTTTTCGCTGAAAGTTGCGACGGTCAGGAGCAAAACTTTCGAGAAAAAAGAGCCGGACCCCGTTGAGCGGACCCGATTGAAAAAGAGATTGTTTTTTCGCGAAAGATTAGGAGGACTCCCCGATTTCGACTCAAATTTCTTACTAAAAGTATATGAGACTAAAAATAGCTCTAGCTGTAATCATCACAGTAATTGGCATCACTGGTGGAGTTTATTATTGGCAAAATTCAAAAACTTCATTTGAATCAATTAATTATAAAACGTATGATGGCGTCTATCCGCTTACATTTTCCTATCCTGAGAATTTAAAATACAGCGAAGGTGACGCCGATGATTTTTCAATTATTAGAATTTGGGATCCACTTGATAACGATAAAGAGACGGAATTTGATTTTAAAATGTTTTATGAATCATCCGCTGATCAACTCATTCAAGATTTACAAAAAAATGGGTTTACCATTGAAAAAGAAATATCTCTAAACAACCACCAGGCTATTCAATTAAAAGGTACAAGTACTCCCAACGTATCCACTCCCACGCGCATGACAACTAAGATTGTTATCCAACTGGATACTCAGCCTTATGTAATTACCAATTGGCAAACAGCTGAGAATGATAAGGCTTTTCAAGCAATATTAAATTCAGTCAGTTTTACTGAAAACAAAACCACGAAATAAAAGTTTTACATACTTTAAATTAATTTTTCATCTTCTCCCCGGCGAGAACTTTAAATAGCTCCAATCCCCTCCCTCTTTTTCCCAATCGTAAAAAATTCAAAAAATTTTACTTTTTTACAAATTACAAAACACAAACAGACTCCCTTGTTCAAATATCCATTTTTGTTAATTACATTGAGAAAAACGTCTTTTTTCTGTACTATCTCCCCGATGATTAAAGCTGAAATTTTAGAAAAATCGAGTGAAAATCTTTGGGATAAATTTGTCCTTTCTCACCCCCTTGGGACGATGAGTCAAACTTCGAATTGGGGCAAGTTCCAGGCAAAAATTCCAACTCGCGGAAAATATTGGATAGTTGCTTTAAAAGATCGCAATAAAATAGTTGGAGGAACAATTATTATTCGACATGGCCTCGCCAAAGGAGCTTCTTGGTTGTATTCCGGCAGGGGTCCCCTACTCAATTACAAATCAAAAACTTTTAAGGAAAACATCAAAATACTTTTGGAAGAAATTAAAAAAATCGCCAAAAAAGAAAATTCAATTTTTTTGAGAATGGATCCCCCTCTAGAAAAATCTCTTTATAAAAAATGGCCAAATCTTAATTGGTTTTTTACAAGTCATTTAGGATTTCAACCGGAAGACACGCTCGTTTTAGATCTCACAAAGTCAGAATCTGAAATTCTTGCTCAAATGAAGCCGAAGGGCCGATATAATATTCGTTTAGCGGAAAAAAAGGGGGTGACTATTCGCGAAAGTGATTCCAGAAATGCCGAAAAATTTACCATTGATCTTGAAACTTTCCATAAAATTCTTCATGAAACAACAATGCGTGATAAGTTTTATGGTCACAGAAAAAGCGTCTATAAATACATGATTGAAACTTTATTGCCACCAAAATTCGAAAAGGATATTTTAAAAACTCCCTATACCAAACTCTATTTAGCTGAATATGAAGGCAAAATTATTGCCGGAGTCATCGCCACTTTTTACAAAAATACAGCTACTTATTACTATGGAGCATCTAGTGACAGTGCCAGAAATGTAATGGCCCCATATTTGATTCAATGGACAATTGCCAAAGAGGCCAAAGAAAAAGGGTTTAAAATTTATGATTTCCTTGGAATTGCTCCAGAAAATTCTAAAAATCATCCATGGTCCGGAGTAACCGATTTTAAGAAAAAATTTGGAGGGAAAGTCGTTTCATATTTACCATCAAAAGAATATCCATTCAAAAAATCTCTTTATCTTGGATATCGTTTCTACAAATTTCTCAAGAAGTAGTTGGCAAACTTTTCAAAAAATGGTAAAATAAAAGGATTTATAAAGATAAAAATCAGCAAAATGGTTAATTTAGACGTCGTAAAAGATTATTTTTTGAAAGTTATTCTTGAAGAATCAGATAACTTTAAAGATCTTCCGGAAGAAGAACAAGAAAAATCTCTCGAAAAAATTGCACGCCTTTCAGAATCAAAACAAAGAGAACTTTGTAAATTTTTCGTAAGTGGAGAAAAAGGCACTCTTCCCGGTAAAATTTTCATGAGATTTGTTTCAAAAGTTAGTAATTCGATGACGGCTTTAGGGCATGTCGCCGAAAAAGATACGGCAATTTTAGCAAAATATCGTGATGGAAGAAATCAGGCTTCAGTCGGAACAATCTAATAAATAATTTAAAAAAACAACAAAAATAAAATGGACAATACCCAAAATAAAGAAATAAAAAACATCGATAAACCGAATCTTACATTCGCAGAAGCTCGGGAGTCAGCTGAAAAATCAATCCAGGGGATAAGAGATAAAGTTCAAGGATTTATTGAGTCCGATGAGCAATCATCAAGACTAAAAGAGTTAGCAGGTAATGCTTTAAAGGAAATAGAGTCTGAATATGTAACTTGGATGGAATTGCTTGATGTCGAAGGGGAAGGTCTCATGGATGAATCCATGACGACAAATTTTAAAGTTGCATTTGGGAAAAAACTAGAAGAAAAACTCGCCGTTTTAACAAGCTAAAAATGAATCTCTCTCAAATAAAAA
>JBAYNL010000125.1:0-3329 GCA_041678805.1 Candidatus Altimarinota bacterium
AATCTTCAAATTTGTGAGCAATGTTTTTCCAAAGATCCCAAGCTTTTGATTTTTTTGTTATTGGCAATGGAGGTTTGCCCATTGATCCGATGCTTGAATCAGCTGTCATTGATCCATTTGTCAGGAAAACCAAGTCGCTTTCTTTAACGTTTATTTTGTTGTTCTTGGAATTTTGGAAAAATATTTCTGTAACTACTTTTTTATTTTTATTTGAGGAAAATTCAAGATCTTTTACCGCGTAATTATATTTAAAATGTACTCCATTTTCTTTCAGCAGTTTGGATAAAGGCAAAATAATAAAATCATGTTCGCAATAGGGAGCACTTAAGACACAGGTCATAGAAGCGTATTGTGAGGCAACATGTACAAACCGACTGAGATATCTTTTCATTTCAATTAAACTGTGCCATGGTTCAAATGCAAACGTAGTTGACCATTCAATCCAAAAATTAGTTTTAAAAAAATTTGTGGTAAAATGGTTTTTAATTTGAGCTGTTCCAAAAAACTTTTCTGGTAAATACAAAAGCTTAACTAAATTAAGCCGATCTCTCCAGCTTAATTCCATAAGATGAGGATTAATTATCTTGCCATCTTTTACCAATCTAGCCTTTGCCTGAACTTTTATTTTTTTATTAAATTCAAAAAAATCATCTTTTAAAGTTTCTTGCGAATTTTTGAATGACGGAATATTCGATAATAAATCATAGGTAGTCAGATATATTGATTCCTCAAACATCCGATATCCACGACTTAAATAACCCTGTTCAGCCATCCCCTGACCATCAAAACTACCACCGTTTTCTGAATCAGTGTCTAAAATAAAAATATCACAGCCTTTCATTCCAGCATCCTTGATAAGAAAAGTCGCGGCTGATAAACCAGCAATCCCATTGCCAATTATATATGCTTTTCTATTTTTGGAATTTTCCATGAACTTTTTTGATATCTTTTGGGTTCATTTTACGTGGAAATTGACCATCCTCAAAATGTAAAAAACGTGTGATCAGTAAAAATATCTGTAATCTCTAAATTCTAAAATTTCGACCCGTTGACAAATTAAAAATACTTATTATAATTATAACTATTTTTTAATATATGTTTTCCGTGAAATCCCCAAGACCATTATTTATAAGCCCAATCCCGCGTCCAGAAGTTACTAAAACTGCTGCATTGAAAGGTGTTGAAACTATTGAAAATGAATTAAACGAACTTTTCTTAAAAAGGAGTACAGTCATTCGGTCAATGATTATGGCCGTTTTATCTGGCGAGCATGCCGTTCTTTTATCAGATACGGGGGCGGCTAAAACGGCAATTACTCAGGCTTTGCTCAAAAGGCTTGAAGGAAGAACTTTTCAACACCAGTGTGCAATCCGAGATACTGATATTAAATTTTTTGGTCCAATAGATGCGACTGCATATAAAGATAAGGGAGAGTATAAAAGAAATACTAAAAATGGAATATTTCTACAGGAAGCCGATTGGGCATTTATTGATGAAATATTTGATTGCCCAGATCAAATTTTACGTATTCTTCTACAGATTTTAAATGAAGGAACCTTTAAGGAAGAAGACGGTGCAATACATCAAACAAGGTTAAAAACAGCCTTTAGTGCAGCAAATTATCTGAGAATTAATGAAGTCACAAGAGCCGTAGTAGATAGATTCATGTTTGCACCTCTTATCGATGAAAATTTGTCTCCAATAGATATGCTCCATATTGGATTAATGAGAGAAAGGGGCTTATATGATGCCCCCCCCGAAAGAGTATTGTCCTTGGAAGAAGTCAAAAGCATTGTAGAACAAGCTCAGCAGGTTCATATCCCCTCAGGAATACTTTATCTGAAAAATTTAGCAATTACCCGTTATAACGAAGGTGTTGATAGAAAGGATCGTATGCTAGCAAGAAGAGCTGGGAAAACAGATAAAACACTTAAAATTCAAGCCTTATTAAATGGACGCAATCATGTCGTAGAGATGGATTTGAATGTTATACAGTTGTGCATGGGGCCAGCTGTTGCAGATAAAAATAATAGATCCAAGATGGAGGCCGCAATAAGAGGGTGCTTGGCAACCTATGCTGGTAATTCGCCACAGGCTCTTCAATTACAAGTTTTGGGTGCAGAAATTGATGGACTATTGGTTGCAGATAATAGCGAGATGGCCGGTATTGCCGAAGGTATTGGAGTTAGTGCCACTATTCCGCGAACTATTCAAAAGGGAACTGAAAACGCCGTTCCATGGATGGTTGATCGAATGAATCCATGTGACGTAGTGATAAAAAATTTAAGAGATTACGTTTTGAGTAAAAGAATTAGCCCCTAGAAATAAAGAATATTATGGAAAACCTCCCTGGCGATGAATTGAAAATTATTTCGCCCAAGCCAATTCCGCCCTTGAAAGGGATTGTTGATTCTCAAGCTTCAACTAGAAGGGCCATTGAGAATAGATCAAAAGCTTCAAGTACATGTGAGGAACTGATGTGTTTAGTTGATATGATGGGAGGAGCTGTCCCTAAGGAATTTTATAGAGTTTTTTTATTCGCACAACACCTTGAAAGGCTTGTTGGGGAGCATCAATTAGGAAAAATCCTTTGTCCTGAACAATTTTCTGAAGAAGATTCTCCCCCTGATGATGCTTCGCCAAGACTGGGATCTGTTCACGGAGGATATACTGTTTACCCTCAACAACGTGAAGCGGAAAATTTAAGTGATTTAGCCCTATTGCCTCCTTTTGATCTCATAAGAACTGATACTTCGGATCTTGTAAGACGGATTCAATCACGAGAACTTCTTGTTGATGACTTGGTCCTTGAAGGTCAAGATTCAGCAGTCTCTTCGCCAATTTTAAACGTTAGCGATGATGACAAAGGAGCCTTAAAATCAACAGAACAATCTCTATATATTTTGATAGATTTGTCATGGTCAATGAGAGAACATAATCGTCTTTTATTTGCTCAGACACTTGTTCTTTGGTATTTAAATACTAAATATAATAAGCAGAAACAAAGACCCCAACTTTTTCTAAGAGGATTTGCCATTAAGCCCGGAGAATTAGTTCGAGCAAATCACATGGAAGATCTTCCTCAGGTGGTTGAAGAAATTCTTGCGGCAGATGCTCACCAGAAAGGCACAGACCACATGAGCGCATTTTTACAGGCGTCAGCGGATATTAAGTTCGAATTTCCGATTACTCAGGGAGCAGATATATTGATGATTACAGATGGGCTCGGAGTGATAGATGTGCCTGAAATAAGAGAACATTTTCCCGGAGGAAGTAAACTTAATATTGTAAAATTGGGAAATGATATTGTTTTCCCAGCAGTTGGAGAT
>JBAYNL010000126.1:0-3234 GCA_041678805.1 Candidatus Altimarinota bacterium
GAACAAAGCGTTCTATTTATGGAAGAAAATGGAAATCTAAAAATGGAAGACGAAAATATGCTAAAACAGCGCATTAAGTTTGTGCTGGAAAAAGCAATTATGGTGGCTTTTCCTCAGATTCTAAGACCGGAAGTAAAAATAGATGATGCGAATTCTCTAGAACATGGCGATTATTCTTGCAATGTCGCAATGCATTTGACGAAATTGCTTCAAATGCCTCCTCTGAAAATCGCTGAAGAAATTATAAAAAAAATTCCTCAAAAAGAATTTAGAGTAGGAATCGCCGGACCGGGATTCATTAATTTTTATATTTCAGAAAAAATTTTAAAGGAGGAAGTTACAAAAATTCTAAAAGAGAAGTCTGATTACGGGAAAAGCTCAGTAGGCAAAGAAAAGACTGTAGTAATGGATTATAGTTCTCCTAATATCGCAAAACCTCTTGGAGTACATCATCTTCTTTCGACGATTATCGGCCAAAGTTTATACAATATTTTCGATTCATTGGGATTCAAATGTGTGGCTATAAATCATATTGGAGATTGGGGAACACAATTCGGCAAATTAATTTATGCTTACAAAAAGTGGGGAAATAAGGAGGAAATAGAGGCTTCTCCGATTCCAGAGCTACTAAAATTATATGTGAAATTTCATGATGAAGCCGAGAAAGATGCAACTCTGGAAGATCATGCTAGAGAAGAATTTAAAAAATTTGAAGAAGGAGATGAGGAAAATCGAAATCTTTGGAAATGGTTCGTGGACGAAAGTTTACAGGAAATCGAAAAAACATATAACGAATTGGGAGGAGTAAAATTTGATTACGTAATGGGAGAAAGTTTTTATGAAGATAAAATGGAAGACCTCTTGAAAGATGGAAAAGAAAGAGACATTTTCGTAAAAGGAAATGAGGGCGCATATGTCGTAAATTATGATGATCCCAATATGTCTCCCTTTGTAGTTCAAAAAAAAGACGGGACAACTCTTTATTCAACTAGAGATTTCGCAACTCTAAAATATAGGATTAACGAATGGCATCCTGTTAGAGTTTTATATGTAGTAGATGTTTCACAATCATTACACTTCAAACAGCTTTTTACTGCTGCTAAAAGATTCCCTTGGTATCATGGAGAGGGCGAACATGTCATTTTTGGCAGAATGCAAATGAAAGATGCCAAAATGAGTACCAGAAAAGGGAATGTTGTTTTACTAGATGACGTTTTAGAAGAAGCCATTAAAAGAAGTTTGGCTTTAATAGAAGAGAAAAGTCCAAATCTGGAGAATAAAGCTGTCGCTGCTAAAAAAGTGGGAATAGGGGCGGTGAAATATAGTATTCTTTCTCAAAATAGAACAACCGATATTACTTTCGACTGGGACAAAATGCTAACCTTAGAAGGGAATAGTTCTCCATATTTGCAATATGCTTACGCTAGAGCAAGAAGCATTATGAGAAAATCAGATATAAAAGGGGAAGAAGGTGATTTCAAACAAGATCCAGAAAATACAGCCGAAAAAATCAACAATCTGATCAGATTGTTACCAAAATATGCTGAACACGTGGCTATTTCAGCACAAGAATACAAGCCAAATTTAATTAGCAATTATCTTTACGAATTAGCTCAAAACTTTAATTCTTTCTATAATACAGTCCCTGTTTTAAAAGCCTCCAAAAAAACAGACAAGGCCTATAGATTGAAAATTGTTAAGGCGGTTAGTCAGGTTCTTGAAAATGGCTTGCGATTGCTAGGAATAGAGGTTTTGGAAGAAATGTAAAAGTTTGTAATAATCAGGATCCAATTTCTATTTGCTTTTTAAAAGGCTTTTTCTTATATTGAGTGGGCTTTAAAAGCACACAAACGCAATATCGAGGAGAGATGGCAGAGCGGTCGAACGCGGCGGTCTTGAAAACCGTTAGGGGCCTCGCGCCCCTCCTGGGTTCGAATCCCAGTCTCTCCGCCAGTTTGTGTTATCAAAAGAGAATGGGATGAGAAGTTTACACCCGGAGGGTGAATCCCAGTCTCTCCGCCAGTTTGTGTTATCAAAAGAGAATGGGATGAGAAGTTTACACCCGGAGGGTGAATCCCAGTCTCTCCGCCAGTTTGTGGTATTTCACAAAACATAACTTCAAAAAGTTCAACAGGGTTCGGTGGACATTTTTTTGTTTATCAATAAAATGAATGCATAAATTAATAATTAACTCATATCCATGAAAAAGACATTACTAGCTCTTCTTCTTGCGGTAGTTGTTAGCACATCTTTAGTAGGATGTGGAACAGCAAAACCAGAAGGAGACAACACTGCTGCCGATAACGGCAAAACCACAGAAGCTGTTGCAAAGACAGCTGACAATGGTTATCTCCCTGTAGACTATCCTGTCGTAAAGACAACAGCTGTCGCTGGAGACTACGTTCTTGCTCCATCAAGAACATCTGTTGATGAGGCTTTCACAAAAGGTCTAGATCAAACAACTATGACATTCTACGCAGCAAAGATGGTTACTCCTGGTGAAGCTGCCTCAGTTCTAGAAGATTTAACTGGAACAAAAGGTACTATCCCAAATTCATTGATTATTCCTTTGAAAAAAGGAGAAACAGCGGACAAAGGAGACACTCTATTAACATGGTGGCAATCAGGCTCAGGCCTAATGAAAGCTTATGTTGTAGAAGCTGGAGCAACTCCAAAAATACAATATTTGGACGACTTCGTAACAGATCAAGAAACTCTATTAGCTGATTCTTTCATTAAATTAACAGGAGAATTAGAACCTGGAGTATCAGTTGCTGCAAAAGATGTTGAATATGGATCTTTTGATCATGCAGTTGTAGCTAATGTAGCTGGAGATAAAGTTGTTATCATCGGATTTGCAGATAGCGTAGAAGTAGTAGATAAAGCAAATTTAACAGTTCTTCCTCTAAATCCAGAAGTAAAAGTTGGAGATACAGTTATGGCTCCAATTATCAGCAGCTACGATCCAGTAGTCGTAAAAGAAGTAAAGGCTGATATCGGACAAATTATTGGCGAATATACATGGGTGGATGAAGTAAAAAACGAACCATTTATGTTTGGTGAAATCGTTAAAGAGTTGAAATAATAGTTTTAAGAACACATTAAAGGAGCACTCCCTCTCAAGGGGGGTGCTCTTTTTTAAACAAAATGGTAATTTAGAGACAGATTATGAAGAACAAAATTACAAACATTATTTCCAAAGCGATCGAAGAGAAAGTATTTCCGGGATGCGTA
>JBAYNL010000127.1:0-3232 GCA_041678805.1 Candidatus Altimarinota bacterium
ATACTCCATCCTTTCTCTTTCCTGTATTTTTTTATGTTTTTAGATAACGACATAATACTAAAATGGAATATCTTCTATCCTTACTTCTTTGTCAGCATCAGCACCTTCATATTTTGCAGGTTCCGGATTTAATGTAGCTTCAGCTTCTGCCAATTCCTTCTCGCGTTGTTTTTTCCACTGTTTTACTTCTTTTTCCCCAAGTTTTTCCACAATTAAACGAGTTTCTTTCATGTTTCCTGTACGTGTCATTTTAATCGTGTCGCCGGGTTCAACATTGGCATTTTGCATCCCAATAATGATCCACACGGCGCTATTGCGGAGATGGCGTGGTTTTCCATCCAAAACACTAATAAATTTGTACTCCATTACTTTTCCTTCTTTATTACAAATTTTTCCGCCATTGGAATATACAGTGTCCAATTCTTTTTCTGTACAATCCACCATTCCACTTTCTTCAAATATAACTACTTCCGGGCGCGAACCTTCTTTTAATTGCAGGTATGGAGTTTCTGCGCCATCTTGGGGTAATACTCCCATTTCTTCTTTCTTTTTATTCCAGTCGTATGACATTTTTTTATTATTTAAAATTAAATTGCTAAATCTGATGTTATCCTAACTATGTATTTTTCTAATTTTCTTAATCTAATTATTTGATCAATCATTTCACGAGCAAATTTTGTTTCTGGTAATGGAAAATCTTCGCTTCCACCATTTTCATCATCCTCTGGCTTAGAAGGAAGAATTGGGGACAATCTACCAGATAATCTAATAAATTTATCTTCTAAAGAATTTACTTGATTTGTTAAAGAATCTAAAGTTATTGATAATTCTCTATCTTTTTCTTTTACTGCTATTGACACATCTCCTTCTTCTTTATTCATTTTTTTATGATTAATTATTAAATTATTTTTTCGTTTTATATGCCGATCTCTCTTTTGGTTTATTCACTTCATCCACAAATTGAGCGAGTCTAAATAATTCGTCCACAACTTTTGTCGCGGCTAGATCAATCCAATCTTTACTGCCTTGAAAATCTGATCGCGCTTGGCGGAATACATCTTTGGCGTATTTCACCAAATCATCGTGAATTTTTTTGTCAGATTCCGGTAATTCTGGAGCCGGGTTTAATCTTGGTGATCCTATAAATTTTCGCATGTTTTATTCTTTAATAATTAATTTTATTTTTTCTAACCAACTATTTAAACACCTTGTATGAATAACATGATAATTATCATTTATTCTTTCTATCTCCATATAATTTTCTATATCATTACATGATGGAGCAATTTCTTCTTTGCATCCGCATGGTAATTCATAAAATCTATATATAGCCCCTTGATTAATATTTTTACAATATTTATTTAAAAAATAATATTTTTTTATCATATCCGTGTCGCTAATCCTGTTTCTTGATAAATTTCCAATCCTCTGATATCGCGCACTTCTTGACGGATCGCTTCCCGAACTTTCTTCTCGTCAAGCATCATGTATTCGCGCGGAACGGAATCAAGATTTTTGACGGAGAATGTCCATGTTTTACGAACACTAACATTTTCCATTTTAGTTTCTACCGGCGCGATAACAGGAGCATTAATTTTTGGCGCTTCTGTACCCTCTTTTTCCGCTTGTTTGTCCAACTGTTTTTGCAAGCGCTTTGTTTCTTGTTCCGCCTTTTTTTGTTCAGCGAGCCGGATCTCTTCTTGTTCTTTTTGGTAAGAGATAATCTTCTGAGATACTTTTGCTTGCAACTGAATTAATGGCGTTGTGAATCCTTTAAACAGCGCATTAATTCTTGTCACCTGATCATTTAATGGCTTGGTAAAGAAAAGGCGCTGAGATTCAAAACTTCTTGATTGAGTTTTAATATCCGTGAGCAAACTTGCGGCCACATTGGCGCTCACAGCGCTATCGACTGTTAATGTTTCAACTCTTTTTTCGAGAGATGAAGCAACTTTTTTAGCTGCTACGATCTCTGGTTTTTCTTCTATTGTTTCGATGTCGTTCATTTGTTTATTTTTTTATCAATAAATTCTTGGACTTTGTTATATTCTTTTGTTGTTTTTTTAATCCAATCTAGTTGTTTTTTTGTTACTTCTATTGGATCTCCCAGACAGTCACTTTTAATAATCTCATAGTCTGGCCATCTTTCATTTTTATCTACCACTATTTCTATTTTTTTATTAATCATTTTTTCGCTCCTTTCTTTTTAGCTTCTAATTGTTTTTTAGCTTCATCGATTGATATACCTTTATCTTTTTTGAAATAAGCATCAAGTTCGATTACCCCTTCTTCGATCTTCTTGATGTCAATCTTCACCGGCATATCTTGGCAGATGTCTACCCAGTTGGCCGTGCCAAAGAATTTTTCGAGAAGATCAAGGCGCTTCTTTTTATCTTCCGCGCTGGAGCCGGCAGCATCATTTTTAATGAAGATGTTTTTGATTTCTTCAGTGGCAGACAAACGGCGTTGTTTCATGTCCTCGAATGAATAATCCTGATCACTGAAAACGCTCACTGAATCAGCATCATCGATGCCTTCATATTTTCCACCATGATCATACGAATCCCAGACTTTTAGGAATGATTCAAATGTTGGCTCAGCGATTGATTCACCGGTCATATTGGCCGTGCGATCTTTTTCGATGTAAGCCATGTGAGTGACTTTGTTTCTCTTGAGATCTTGAATCGATTCCATGCGGATCAATAGAGATGGTTCGTAACCCATATATTTTTCACCGCGCATCCGTTCACCAGTTTTGGAAAAATCTTTTTGGCCAGTCTTTTCATCCACGGAATTTTCCGTGATATCTTGCGCCCGACTGCACAGGATGATATTTTGTTTGGCGTTCAAATAAGATTTTGTAAACTTTCCCCAGATCGCTTTTATCTCTCCCCATTCATTGATCTGAATAAATTTGCGATTCTTTTTTGTTTTGTATGCTTCTACCGCTTCATCCCAAACATGGGCGATAGAATCAATGATAAAGACATCAGAGATCTTCTCTGCTTCATCAGTTGCTTCAACCAACTTTGCGAACGATCGCGACTTAATAACTAACAATTCAATTCCGGCTTCTTCAAACATCGGAATTAAAAAGTCGGAACCTGTTTCTGTATCGAACATTGTTACAGGTTTTTTAGACTTTAAACTTTTTACCATACCGATCGCCATCTTTCCGGCGGTGTATGTTTTACCACTTCCAGTTCCACCATATAAACCAGCTTTTAGATAG
>JBAYNL010000128.1:0-3206 GCA_041678805.1 Candidatus Altimarinota bacterium
AAAAGAAATTTCAGAAAAAGATTGGAACACAATCAATAAAGACGGCTACAGCATGGCGGACTTTAAAAAGATATTGTTTACTAGCGTCAAATAGTTCACAGAAAAAAATTCACAACACTTGCTAAAACCCAATTTAGCACCCTATAATAGGCAGTGCTAATCCTAACTTACTATGTCCGAAGAACGCAGAAAAAAAGTATTAAGTGCAATTGTAAAACACTTCGTTCAAACAGCTGAACCAGTCGGTTCTCAAACCATTTTAGTGAGCTATCATTTCCACGTATCCCCTGCCACAATCAGAAACGACATGATGACGCTGGAAGAAGAAGGATATATTTATCAACCACACACCTCTGCAGGAAGAGTTCCAACAGATAAAGGTTATCGAACATTTGTAGATGAAATTACCAATTATGATGATGTTCGTCAGCAAGCTCTTTCCACTATCAAAAAAATTCAGTTCGAATATACCACCCAAAAAGTTCGCGAAAATTTATACGATGCCGTTTCCTTACTAGCTCGCGCTACTAATATGGCAAGCTTTGCTACCACCCCAGACAATCCTCGCACTTTCTTCCTTGGCATGTCGAATGTTTTACGCCAACCCGAATTTGCTGGAGACACAGTCCATGCCAGCGAAGTAATTGAAGTGCTTGAAAAAAGTGATAATTTCATAAAAACTTTGACCTCTTTCAAACTTGATAATTCAGTCAAAGCATTTATCGGAGAAGAAAACATTCTCCCTCAAATTCAAAGTTGTAGCATTTTAGTTACTAAATATTCCAAAGGAGGATTTAACGGATACCTCGGACTTCTTGGCCCAAAACGCATGAATTATCCTTTCAACATCGTTATTCTAGAAGAAGTTTGCAAATTACTCGGTAATTAATTTTCATTATGACAGATCCAAATAATCAACAGATCGACCCAAAAATCGATCTCGCAAAAAAACTTGAAGAAGCAAAAAAACAAGCTAAAGAGAAAGATCAAGAAAGTTCCCAAAAAATTATTGAAGAAAAAAATGCTGAAATTGAAAAATTAAAAAAAGAGCTTTTAGATATAACCGAAATGGCTCGCCGCACCATGGCTGACATGCAAAATCTCCGTCGCAATACCGAAGAAGAAAGAGTCGACACCATCTTTATGGCAAATTATGATTTGATAAAAAAACTACTTCCAATCTTAACAACTCTCGAACTAGCTGAAAAACATGTTCCAGATAAAGCTGCCGATTGGTACAAAGGCATCGATATGGCAATCAAGGGATTATACAAAGCTCTCGAAGAAACCGGACTACAAAGAATTGAAGCCGTCGGCAAACCGTTCGATCCCAATTTTCATGAAGCACTCCTTCAAGAAGACGGAGAAAAAGATATAGTCCTAGAAGAACTCGAAGCCGGCTACATTCTCGGCAAAAGAGTAATCAGACACTCTAAAGTAAAAATAGGAAATGGCGAAAATTCTCCCATCCAAAATCCGCCCGCTCAAAACCTCCCTCAAAATTAAATAATCTTTAAAATCCCCCCTCCTATGGAAAAATTCACCTACAAAGTCGCTTTCTTTACACACGAAATCGACGTATCTAAAGAATTAATTACATACAGAGGAAAAAATATTCCAGGTAACTCTATTACAGGAATCGGTTTCGCCTTTGTAAAAGCAGGACAAGCAATTGCTGGAGGACTACTTGGAGGAATTATTGGAACAACCATCGCCAATAAAGCTTTTGAAATGGGCGGGAACTTAGATAAAAATCTTGCGAATCTTCCCAATACTTTTGGTCAAATGATCATTACCTACTGTGAAGATGGGAGCTCTCAAAAAGTTTTACGTGTCCCTATTTCCGCAGGAGATGAAAACTGCAAAAAGATGATGGAAGCTGTCGTCAAAATATTCAGCGAAAAATTCGTTGGATTTGGAGGACAACCAATCGTTGAAAAAGAATTAAAAATTTCCCATAAAGTAACTTATATCGTCGTAGGTATTATCATTGCCATAGTAGTCGGCATTCTTCTCTACGGAGCATTTATGGAACCAAGCGGATTTTAATTCTAAAAGCCATTCCATTTATTCTCAAAAACTACTTGACCATTTCTATTTAGCACTCTATAATACTGAGTGCTAAATTTAAAATAACCAAATATACATATGGCTAAAATTATTGGAATCGATTTAGGTACTACAAATTCATGTGTCTCCGTGATGGAAGGCGGTGAAGTAAAAGTTATCTCAAATGCTGAAGGTAACCGTACCACTCCATCCGTAGTCGCTATCAAAAACGACGAAAGATTAGTCGGTATCGTTGCAAAAAATCAATCAACCACCAATCCTGACAACACTATCTACTCCGCAAAACGTTTCATTGGTCGCCAATATGACGAGTGCCAAAGTGATATCAAAAGAGTGGGATTCAAATGTGAAAAAGGCAAAAATGGCGAAGTGGAAATTGCGCTAGCCGGAAAACAGCATCGCCCTGCAGAAATTTCCGCAATGGTTCTTCAAAAATTAAAAGCTGATGCTGAAAAATATCTCGGCGAAAAAGTAACAGAAGCTGTTATCACAGTTCCTGCGTACTTCAACGACTCTCAAAGACAAGCCACAAAAGATGCCGGCGAAATTGCCGGACTTACTGTAAAAAGAATTATTAATGAACCTACCGCAGCTGCTTTAGCTTATGGAGCAGACAAACGTGGAGCTGATAAAAAAATCGCTATTTACGATTTTGGTGGAGGTACTTTTGATATTTCAATTTTGGAACTTGGAGAAGGCGTTTTCCAAGTAAAATCAACCAACGGAGATACTCAACTCGGAGGTGACGACATGGATAAAGTCGTAATGGACTGGATTATTTCTGAAGTTAAAAAATCCTTGGGAATAGACATTTCTACAGATCGCATGGCTATCCAAAGAATTAAAGAGTCTGCTGAAAAATCCAGAATCGAACTTTCTACCGTTCACGAAACTACAGTTTCTCTTCCATATCTAACATCTGATGCCAGTGGTCCAAAACATTTTGAGACAAAATTATCACGTTCAAAATTAGAAGATTTAGTTGGAGATTTGATTGAAAAAACTGTAGCTCCATGCCAAAAAGCCCTAGAAGATTCGAAAATATTCTCAAGCGATATTGACGAAGTATTACTCGTAGGAGGCATCACCAGAATGCCAGCCGTTCAAGCAAAGGTAAAAGAAATTTTTGGAAAAGA
>JBAYNL010000129.1:0-3168 GCA_041678805.1 Candidatus Altimarinota bacterium
TGTCATAAAAAAGTAATTTTCACAAAAGCACTTCAAAATTACGCCCAACAACATGGGATTATTCTCATTTCAGGAATCGAAATGGAGATAAACAAAAAACATATCTTAGCTCTCAACATCGATCCAACCATCGAAAAAGTTAAGACCTTTCCAGAGCTTCGCGAATACAAAAAACGCCACCCAGATTGTCTAATTATCGCTCCACATCCTTTCTTCCCCAGTAAAGAAGCTCTAAAAGATGCTCTCATTGAAAATATTGATATCTTCGACTCTATCGAACATTCTTTCTGTTATACAAAATCAAAAAATTATAATCATAAAGCCCTTCTGCTTGCCGAGAAATACTCAAAACCTGTCGTCGCCACCTCCGACTGTCACTTCTTGAAAAACCTAGATTTAGGATACACATTTGTAAATTCTGAAAAAAATATCTCAGCCATTCTCAATGCAATTAAAAAAAATAAAATAACAATTCATCACTCCCCTATTAGTTATTTTCAAATAACAAAAATGCTTTTAATGATGACTTTTTCGCGATTAATAAAAAAATTCTCCTCAAAGTAAACTCACTAAGATTGCACAACTGCGGATTTCTACTATAATTGAAGTATCTCATCCCTATAGTCATTTAATATGAAACAATTTACGAATCATGTTCAGGCTTTAGCCCGCAAAAATCCTAAACATATTATTCTTCCTGAAGGCAACGAACCCAGAATGCTCCAAGCCACAGAAGAAATCATAGAAAAGAAAATTGCAAAAATAACTCTCCTTGGGAACGAAAAGGAAATTAAAGGCTTAGCAAAAAAACTTAAACTGAAAATCGATTGGAAACAAGTTAACATCATTGATCCTTTAAAATCACCATTAAGAGAAAAATACATAAAGGCTTTTTATGAACTACGAAAAAACAAAGGTATTACCGAAAAGGATGCCAAAAAAATCATGGAACAAAACAACTATTTCGGCACAATGATGATTCAATTAAATGACGCCGATGGTTTAGTAACAGGAACACAGCATCCGACTTCCGAATCAATTCGTCCCGCACTCGAAATCATAAAAACCAAAGAAAAATTTCACAAAGTATCAGGTATTTTCTTCATGGTATTTAAAAGACGTGTAATTATTTTCGCCGACGCCGCTATTACTATTGATCCAGATGCACATGACTTAGTAGACATCGCCATCGACACAGCGGAAACCGCAAAAAGATTCGGCATAACCCCAAAGATGGCCCTATTATCATTCTCTACAAAAGGATCCGCGAAACATCCATTCATAGATAAAGTCCGCGAAGCCGTCGCCATGATTAATTATCAAAGACCTGATTTATTAGTAGACGGAGAATTACAAGTAGACGCCGCAATAGTCCCCGAAGTCGCAGAGAGAAAATGCCCTGGATCTCCTCTAAAAGGCGAAGCGAATATCCTTATTTTCCCCGACCTGGAAGCCGCAAACATCGCCTATAAATTGGTCGAAAGATTAGCAAAAGCAAAAGCAATCGGACCAATTCTTCAAGGTCTAAAAAAACCCATCAACAAAGTTTCTCGTGGCTGCAACTATAAAGATATTGTCAATGTAACGGCATTCACTGTTTGTGAATGTTATGAAGCATAACAAATAAAATTATGGATGATCTCAACGTTCTAAACATTCCGGCTTTTCAAAGGAAGCGTAGTATTTCTGCACACGAAAAAAAAACCGCTTCATACACCCGCCAAAGACCAACAAAAAAACTTCGGACTACTCGAACTAGAAGATCCGTAAGCCAAATAGAAGAACGCTCCATTAGTAATCCATTTAGATCATCGCTACCATCTGAAGATCTATTCCCATCTCCTCTAATCGATGATGTCGAAATTATAGAGACCCCTTCAATTCAAAGATCATCATTTCGAGAAATGCAAATTTGTGGAAGATGTGAAGGGTTTTTCGACAAAATCGATGTAGCAGTAATTCAGCTCACTAGTTCAATTCGAAACGGCGATTCGATTATATTTGAGACAGACAATGGCTTATTTGAACAAGAAATATCCTCCATGCAAATCAATCGCCAAGATATTTCAGTAGCTCACGCGGGAGATGATATTGGCCTAAAAGCTCTCTCCAGACCAAAAGTTGGAGGATCTGTTTACAAAGTAATTTAAAAATTCATGAAAATTTTAGTCATCAATTCCGGATCTTCTTCTCTAAAATTTAGTTTTATAGACACTAAGAAATCATTTAAAGAACTAGCCAGCGGCAACATCGATGGAATCGATCTCCCCTCTTGCCTTTTTATTTTCAAAAAAAACAATAAAGAGATTTCTCATAAAATACTCGTAAAAACTCATCAAGAAGCAGCAAAAATAGCACTAGATGCTCTGAAAAAACATAAAATAATTCAAGATTTTGCTGAAATAGATGCAATAGGACACAGAGTCCTTCATGGTGGAAAAAATTATACTCAACCAACTATTATCAACCCCAAAGTAATCAAAACAATCAAATCTCTTTTTTCACTAGGGCCCTTACACAATCCCGCAAATCTTACCGGAATCTTGGCCTGTAAAGAGATCCTTCCAAAAACTCCTCAAGTTGCCATTTTTGACACAGCATTTCATCAAACAATGCCGGAAAAAGCCTTTATGTATGGCCTCCCTTACTCTTTTTACAAACAACATGACATTCGTCGTTACGGATTTCATGGCACCAGCCACAAATATGTAATTAACGAAGCAATCAAACTGCTCAAAAAGAAAAACGCCAAAATAATTTCCTGTCATCTCGGAAACGGCTCATCTATTACAGCATCTTTTAACGGTAAATCCGTAGATACCAGCATGGGATTAACACCCCTCGAAGGAATTATGATGGGAACAAGATCCGGCACTATCGACCCTGCAATTATTTTTCATTTAGAGAACACTTTGCACCTATCTTCAAATAAGATTTACGAGATCCTGAACAGTAAATCAGGACTTTTGGGGATTTCTCAAATCAGCTCAGACATGCGCAAAATTTATGCCAAAAGCTTAAAAAAAGACCATCTTGCCAATCTCACGATAGAACTCCTTTCTTATCAAATAGCCAAGTATTTAGGAAGTTACACTTCAATTTTAGGTGGAATTCATGCTATAATATTCACAGGAGGATTAGGAGAGAAGGCCTTTTACGTCAGACAAA
>JBAYNL010000130.1:0-3148 GCA_041678805.1 Candidatus Altimarinota bacterium
ACTAGATTCCATTTTAGCGAAAGTCGCTACTTTCTATGAAGAGGAAGTCGCCACCTCTGTAAATGGTTTATCAAAGATCCTTGAACCGATAATTTTGGTGGTCATCGGTTTAAGTGTAGGCCTTGTGGTCGGAGCGGTCATGCTTCCAATTATGAAGATGAGTGACTTGGCAAGTGTGATGTAAAAAATTTGATTCGCTTGAATTTCGAGGGAGACTTGTTTATCATGACAGTCAGTTGCTAACAAGCTTTTAAATATATTTCTTATTCTTAATCTAATCATTCTATGAAAAAGGGTTTCACTTTGATTGAGTTGTTGATCGTCATTACGATCATCGGTATTTTGGCGGTGGCATTTTTGCCAAGCGTACTTGGCGCACCAAGTAAAGCGAGAGATACGCAGAGGATTGCTAGTGTACAAAAAATTGCAGGAGTTTTGACAACTTATTCGATTGCGAATGATCTCCCTCTTGGAGTTCAGTGCATAAAAGATAACGCCGCCAATGACCTTGGAAATAAGTTGAAAGCTGCTGATTTTGGGGGAAAATTGCCTGGCGATCCTGTAACAGGTGTAGATTTGGTAACGTGTGATGGGTATTTGTATATAAGAGGGACTGGAACACCTACAGGTTATAGTTTCGCCATAGTTGCTGCGCTTGAAAATGCTAATATGGGCAATTTTGCAATTACTGCTGCAAATTTCCCAGACGCACTTAATGATCTTGCGGCTGCTAATGTTGATACTAGTGGGTGGACTACTGGTCCAAATGCTGGAGCGTATTACGCAGTATTAGTTCAATAATAAGTCTCTAAGCTCTGTTTTATGAGAGTTATTACAAACAAAAAGGGGTTTACTTTGATTGAGTTGTTGATAGTGATAACGATTATAGGGATTTTAGCGGTAGCATTTTTGCCTAGCTTATTAGGTTCTCCTGCGAAAGCGAGAGACGTACAAAGAATGGAGGACGTGAAGAAAATTGCGGGGTATGTGGTGTCTAGTGGGACTAATTTCCCTACGGCATACATTAACTCTACTTCTGCTGTACTCAATGGCCTCAATGCGAATATTAAAGCTAATTTAAATTCTTTTGGAGGTAAATTTCCTCAGGATCCTGTTCCCACTAATTATGCTGTTGTTAACCAGGTTCTTTCTAAGGGCAGCTATATATATTATAAATATACTACTGGGGATTATAGTTTTGGTGTTTTCGCTAAAGTGGAAGACCCTGCGACGAACGGGAATTTTGACCTTTACGTTGCCGCTGATCTTTCTACTGCCCCTGCCATGTTTCCCGGTGGTAAATATTATGGGATATTAATGCAGAAATAAGAGTTTTGGATATTTAGTTGATCATTTCAAAGATGGCCGCCGAATGGCGGCCCTCTTTTTTGTTAATCCGAGCCTTCCGTTTTCCGCTATAGAAATTGTTTCTTTTCTCAATTATTGCTATATTTTTAGTGTCATTCCTTAGAAAAATTAGATTCATGTTAAAATTTATAAATAAAAAGAAAAAAGGTTTTACTTTAATAGAACTCCTTATCGTAATAACAATTATTGGTATTTTGGCAGTAATATTTTTGCCTAGCATGTTGGGAGCTCCCGCAAAAGCGAGAGATGTACAGCGAATGGCGGACGTGAAAAAAATTGCAGCATATGCTTTGTCTATAGGGTCTACTTACCCTTATGCCTGGATTAATCCCAATTCAGTCTATGATTTCAGTTTAAATATTAAGGCAAATTTAAGTTATTTTGGAGGTAAATTCCCCTCGGATCCTGTTTCTACTAATTGTTTTGACGTCACTAAGCCTGGAACTTGCGGTAGCTATCTGTATTTTCCTTATTCACCTAATAGTCCCTATAAATTTGGAATTTTTGCGAAAGTGGAAAATAAAAAAAATGGGAATTTTAATTATTGGCGTAGTGCAGTAGGAGCAGATACTCTTCGTGAACCCCTCGTTGTCACTAACGGTACATTTTACGGAATTTTAATACAGAAATAACGGCAATTAGATTTCTTTATTTCTGTCTATTTTCTCCTAAAAACAGAATTAATCAACCCCCCTCCGTTCTGTCAATCCAAACCTTCAGTTTTCCGCTTACAGAAATTGTTTTTGCCCTCAATTATTGCTATATTTTTATATTGAAAGGTCCCTCAACCTTTCCTCATCATTCCTTAGAAAAATAGGCTTCATGTTAAGCTTTAATCTTAAAGATAAAAAGGCCATAATTTCCTCTTGTTTAAAGCAGCTCGTAATAGCTTTGCTTGTCTTTGTAGTGCCATTTACTCAAATCATCCCCTATCCAGTTGCTTACGCTGTGGCCTTCATAGAAAAGCCCGATGCTCCAAGTGATATTTCTACAGTTTATGATTTGGTAGCCATCGTAGTTGATACAAAATTGGATTTGGACAAAGCTCCTTATCTAGGATTTTCACGACAAGAATACCCAGACCTTTCTACAATATCCATAGGAGAACGAATCATGCGCTATGCCGATGATATCGTGAGAAAAAATTCTCTAACTGATGTGAAAATCGTTTTTTACGATTCTTCAAAGGATACCGTACATGATATCGCTTCAGCGTTGGAGAATCTTTACTTGAATGGTGATGGTACTCATAATAATCGTTTGGCAGGCGCTGTATTTGTAGGAGATATTCCTCTTCCGGTTGTGAATAAAAATGGAAATCTCTATGCCAGCATCTTTCCATATACTGATTTTACAGATAAGGCTTATAACTATGATGAGGTCTCTCAAAGCTTTATGAGAAATGAAGCGGTGACCTTCCCTAAGCCAGAAATCTGGCATGGGGTAATCAAAGCTCCGGAGAACAGTGCGAATGGCAAACAGAAACTTGCTGAGTATTTTGATAAAAATTATCTCTATCATCAAGGTGTAGCTGAGTTTGCGGAATTTGATAAAAAGCTTTTCTTTGGAGACCTGATTCACGAGGAAGAAAAAATTTCTCCAGATATTTATAAATATTATTTGAGATATTTGGAGGGACTCGAGGATTTGGCTTATATGCGCTACAACAAATATTGGGCAAGCGCGATCAATAGCGACCAGATGAGCGATATGCCGGACGCCCCAGAAGGAAGTGCCGGTGGCAAGATGATTGAGGATCTTAAAAATGGCGATTCAATGG
>JBAYNL010000131.1:0-3138 GCA_041678805.1 Candidatus Altimarinota bacterium
TTATTTTTACACGCTAGATTTCAAAAATTATCCGATAACTTTTGAGAAGAATTTTCTGAGAGTCAGACGATTCTTGATCTGAGGTTTTAATTCTCCTTTTTTGTAATCCTCTTCAATTTTAGATTGTTCTTTTTCCGGATAAAAAGATTTTATCTTCTCGAATTCAGCGTTTATTTCTTCTTCTGAAATATCTATTTTCTCTTCCTTAATGATGTGTTGCAAAGCAAGTCTAATTTTGATTCTTTTTTCAGCTTCTGGGCGATATTTCTTGATTAAATCTTCTTCAGTCATTTTGGATTGAGCCAAGAATTTATCGAATTCTAAGCCTTTTCCAGCAATTTCCTCTTCCATTTCGTGAAGAATATAATGAGACTCTTCGTCGATCAAGGAATCTGGAATTTCAACTTTGGTTTTCTTTAATAATTCCTCAATATACTCATTTTCACTTTCTTGTTTTGCTTCTTGAGTTTTCTTGGCATGAATATTTTTCTCGATGTCTTTTTTGAGATCTTCAACGGATTGTTTTTTACCAGTCATTTTTTCTACGAATTCTTCGTTAAGTTCTGGCGGCATGGCTTCTTCAACCCTTTTCACTTCAACTTTGAATTTTAATTTTTTATTCTGGAAATCTTTTTTCCCGTAATCTTTTGGAAATGTAATTTCAAATTCTTTTTTCTCATCTTTTTTTAGTCCAATTAATTGGTCCTCAAATCCTGGAATAAGACTGTTTTCGCCGATAATTACCGGATGATTTTGACTCTTGGTATTTGGAACTGATTTTCCTTCCTCGTTAAATCCTTCAAAATCGATCTCTACCCTATCCCCTTTTTTGGCTGTGCGATCTACATCTTTGTAAGTCGTACTATACTTTTTCAAATCGTTAAGAACTTCCTCTACATCTTTTTCGGTAACTTTTGGTTCTTTTTTTGTAACTTTAATTGATTTGTGGTCTTTTACCTCGACCTCTGGCATAACGGCAACTTGTGCCACGTAAATAAAAGGCTCTTCTTTTTCTACTGTTATTTTTGGCCTAGAGATTACTTGGATATTTTCTTTAACGACAATATCAGCATAAGTTCTTTGCATTGCTAGTTCTTTAGCGTGTTCATCGATGTGTTTTTTATCAACGTTTTGTTCTAGAACGGCTTGAGGAATATGACCTGGACGAAAGCCTTTTAGATGCATTTCTTTTGAAACATCTTCGTAGGCTTTTTTGTAATGTTTCTCTAGGTCTGCGGCTTCAATTGTTACTTTTATTTCAACTTCGGATTTGGGAAGTTTTTTGACTGTATAATCCATGATTTGATGGGTAAATAAATTTGCTTGGAAAGTTTACCTGCCGGAAATCCTTTTGGCAATTGATTTTCGAGCGGAAATTTGCTATAATAATCAGATAATTTTGAACAAAAATTAAAATCATGGCCGTAAAACCAGAAGCACATCAGGAAGAATTTAAAGAAAAACAGTTACAGGCGGTAGATAGTATTTACGTAGAATCTACTGATTCAGTAAATTTTATTAAAGCTGTCCGTATCGGGCTTATTACTGCAGAGACTAGGGATAAAATCGAAAAGGCTCTTGGCCCTGATCATGTAGAAATATTGAAGACGGCGAGGGATCGTATTTTAGGCGAAAATGGACCTACTGTCTCAAAAAAGAAAACTGAGTCTACGAGGAGAAAGGCAGCTATGAGGCTTGCTTTTGAGAGAGTTTATGGAAAATTTTTGTTCGAAGAGGAGTATGAAAAATTAGCTGTGGGCGATCCTAGACGTGAATTAGACTCTAAAATTGGGAAAAAACTGTCACAGGTTCTAAAAATTCGTCCGGACGAAAAAACTGGAATAGCTGGAAGAAGTGAGCTTTTATCTGCGAGAAAAAGATTGATGATGTTGTCTCCAGATAATCCGGATGATGTTTTAGATGAAGCTTTTCAGATAGGGAAAATTTTAAGTCCAGAGGATAAA
The DNA here is from genome assembly GCA_041678805.1 of Candidatus Altimarinota bacterium. Classification (GTDB taxonomy): domain Bacteria; phylum Patescibacteriota; class Gracilibacteria; order UBA1369; family LOWO2-01-FULL-3; genus CAINDQ01. The sequence goes on from JBAYNL010000131.1 coordinate 1,965, forward strand.
AAAACCTTAGTGGATGAGGCTATTGTGAGTTTACAGCCTCTCGATGACGCGGTTGAACCTGGCTATAAAACAGAATTTGATGCGACTAGAGCATTAGTGAAACAACCTTATGTTAAAAAGGAATTGGAGGATGCCATTACTGCTTTTAAAGATTTGCGAGCTTTTTCTAAGCCTGCTCCAAGAAAAATTATTGACATGGTTGTTGGTAAATTAGAACAAGTGGTTGGAATTGGGAGTGAGCTGTCTATGCAACGAGCTGAAGCACACTTAAAAGGAGCTGAAGAAAAACTAAAAAAAGCGGAAGACTTACGTACATATTTTGAGAAAAATACAACTCCAGACATAAATGCATCTATTGGAGAATTAGTAAAACAGACTAAAGATTCCAGCGGCAATGAGAAGAAATTTCCTGATCCAGAAGGTAAAACAGATGCAGCTAAAAATATAATTGAGCACAACTATTATGACGTTGGTTTGAGGGAAAATATTGAGGCCTTAACCGCCTTAATGGAAAGCATGAAAAATGATAAGCAAAAAAAGACGGGCCCAGAAAGAGAGGCTTTTGATAAGAAAATTATTTCCATTCAAAGAACATTGTCTGCCTTAAACGCGTTGAATAGAACTGCAAAAACTACTCACAATTTATTGTTAAACTTCGCTTCAAATGCGTCTTTTTTGGCTAAAAATAACTTTCTCCACAAAGATTTTAATCCGATTAAAATAGCGGAAATTGAAACCGAATTAAAAGGGTTGGATCCAGAATCTTCTAGTGTTTCCGTGAAAGATTTGGATACTCTTTATAAAAAATTAAGAGATGATGGTTGGTTTAAAGTATTTAACATTGATCTTTCTGAAGCTTTTGCGAGAAAGATTGTAGATTTTAAAAAATCCGTTCATCATTCAAAAGAAGATAGAGAGAAAAAGGAACGTGAACACCATTCCGTCCACGATCTCTCTGATACAGAGGCTGCAAAAAAGATTATCCTTGCTGTCGTAAAACGCCAGCATCCAAAATTATCCTTAGAGGAACAACATAATTTGGCAAATCTGATTTTGGCTGATGACGTAGCCGTAATTCAAACTAAAAAAAGCTACGCCGATTTAGCTAAAGAAGGATCTGAGGATCTGGAACGACTTGTCAGAAGTGCTAGTGAAAATGATTTTAGATGGAAAA
>JBAYNL010000132.1:0-3136 GCA_041678805.1 Candidatus Altimarinota bacterium
ATATGAATGAAAACTTAAAACCGGAGTTTTGATTTCGTATTTATTTAGCAAAATCCGTACATGACGAGTATCTTCCGCGGCGATACAGTCAGCTTCTTTTAGGGTTCTAATAGCCCTTAAAGTGATGTCCTCGAGATTACCAATCGGAGTTGAGACGATGTATAACATTTTAGAAAAATTTTAAGATTATTTAATAAAATCTATGCAAATATATTCTTCTTGCTCTCTGTGATTGCCGGTTTTTTTACGTAAATTGGTTCGACGATTGGAACTGGTTTAAGCATTCCCGAATCTATTTTCGCAATAACTTTTTGAATAATTTCACCGAATGATTTTTTAGTTTCCAGATATTCAAATTCCTCCAAAGTTTTCTTTTGTTCTTTCGAAATATCTCCAAAAAATTTGGTAATTTTATGTTCCTTTAAATAGGCGCTTAGATCGGGAAGATTTACTAATGTCGCCCTGGTGGCCATTTCCAAGTTTTGGCTTACGTATACCCCTTTACTACCTGCGAAAATTAAGAGGGCGAGCGATTCTAATTTTGACATTTCAGATTCCGAATCTTCCAAAGATGCCCATAAATATTCGCAAGTATCGATTCCAAAAACAGGACATTTATTTAAATACGCGATTGTGTTTGCAACAGTTACTCCAATGCGCAAACCGGTAAAAGATCCAGGTCCTTTCACTACAATCACCTGAGAGATATCGGCAAATTTTTTCTTTTTTAATAGTTTCTCGATGGCGGGCATCAGCTTTTCCGCTTCATCGTTTTCAGCAGTCCAAGATTTTTCTGTCAGCAAATTTTCACCTTCAAATAAAGCGATTGCCGTTTGGGAAGAAGCCGTGTTGATGGCCAAAGTTAGTTTTTCCATGGCTACTTTATACCTTATCTGAGCTGAAAAGAGAATGGAAGTTTTTTCTTGAGAATGGAAGTTATTTTTTTCTTCTATCTGTTTTTTTATTCGCTTTCTCGACCAAACATTTTTTTCTTTTTTGAATTGTGATGGAAGATAATTCTAATCCGCTTAGGAGATTTGTAATTTCATCGAGAGAAAAGTTTTTGCCATTTTGAATATAACGAATCATCTTGTAACAAGTCTTATCTACGATTTTTTCATCACGTGAAATTTCCTTTAATGAAAGGCGTTTTTTGATGATGGTAACAATATCTTCATGAGCAATTTCGTGAGTAACCTTCGAACATTTGCTGGGCGATTTTTTATTTTGATATTCTTCTGTTGGCAATGGCTTCATCATATATTTTTGTTTTTATTTTTTGAATTTTAATAAAAATCGGTAACTTCTACGCCAGTGTAATAGTATTTTAAAATCTCGACGTATTTAGAACCTTTGTTAGCCATTACGGCTGCTCCGCAACCAGAAAGTCCCACTCCATGTCCGGCGAATGCTGTGGATTTACAAGATGAATCATCTACAGGAACCAGATAGGGGACCTCCTCTCCGCCCCAAACCGATTTGTAACTTTTGGTGTAAGTCCCATCACTTTTACTAAAGTATGGAGTTTTAACGAGAACTCCTTTGTATGTGACCATTTGGCCTTTTGTGGCATCAACTGCTTTTACGACATTTGGTGCTCGTTTTTCAAAAGTGTAGCCAAGATATTTTTGTGAAGTTGCAGGACTATCTTCTAAGTCATATGGCTTCCCAGGGAATTTCTCAGCTTTGTCCATGTAGTATTTAGCATATGATCTAGCGGCAACCGCAATCGTTTTGATCATTTCCGCATTGGCATCATTTGGTTCTTCCGCTAATCCTCTCATGTAGTTTTCAAGACCTAATTCATTGATCAAAACCAGATTTCCATCTACCATATTTACTTCCAAAATTTCTCTAAATTCATTGTCTGTTCTGGTGAAATTATTTACTTTCAAAATTGATCCATCATCAGGAATAAATCTGATCGGACTAGATTTTGTATAAGTTTTACTACCTGCTGTCATCTTGTAATTACTTCCGGATTTTTCTACTTTCACGGCGTCATCTTTGGTAAATGACCCCAATGATTCGCTACCGCTTTTTACTTCAAAATCACCACTCGCTGTGATTTCAGTATTACCTGTAAATGTTAATTTGATGCGAATATCCCCTTCTGTGCCATTTCCTTTTTTGACGGTCGAATCGGCCGTGGATTTTTTAGATGTTTTAGATGCTGTTTTAGTTGTGGGAGTTTTTTTATTAGGCGGAGGGGCATCTGAGACTACCGTTGTATATTCGAAATTGATCGGTTTATCAGAAATATAATTTCCATCAATCATTGGACGAATCATCATTGTCTTTTTTCCAAGTTCATCTTTTGAATCAACGGTTACGGTAAATCCTACACGTCCCACTTTTCCCGGCGCAACTGAAGTATCAAGCAGTTTGGCTTTAGATATTTTTAGATCAGCCTCCTTGATAAAAGTTAATTTAATATTTTCGTTAGTCCAAGTCGATGTTCCCATGTTCCGAATATTAACCCACATATTGTACGATTCTCCTCTTTGCCATTTTTTATTGGGAGCTTGGGCAAGAGTTTCGCTATCAAAAGAATTTCCTCCAACAAGTGTTTCAAAGTTCATTTCGGTATCAGTCATCCACACCTTCCAATCAACTACTGGCGTGAAATATTCTTTATAGAAACCCATTTTATCTGGAGCCTTGAGGGAGAGATTAAATGTCCCCGTTTCTCCCGGCTTTACTTCTTTCTCTTGTAGAACTCCCATCTTTTGTCCAGCCGGAGCAATGAATGTACTATTTCTTCCTCTTTCATGATCGGCGGCTAAAAACACAGTATTGTTTCCTGATTTTCGCCAAGTGTTATTGCCTGTATTTTCCAATTTCACCCATCCTTCAAAAGTCTCGCCCGGTTCCATGGAAGCTGGCGGAAGTTTGCTATCGATAAGTTGATAACTAAACTCCCCTTGTTTAACTTTTACTGGCAATTCGAAATACTCGGCAATCTTGGTTTTACCATTGGCCATAACAGCGATTTTCATTTCAACATTATCAACTTTTTGATCCGCTTTTACCTTGAAGGTAAATGTTCCAGTACCTCCCGCTTTTACGGAAGATTCTTTTAATTTTGCTAGGGAAGATCCTTTTTGTTCAGGGAAAGAAATTACTTTGTCGAATG
>JBAYNL010000133.1:0-3023 GCA_041678805.1 Candidatus Altimarinota bacterium
AGGAACCGAACAATATCCAGTACATCCAGCTAAATTTAGCACTTGACCAACCTTTACTTTATCCCCAACCTTAACCTTCGCACTTTTATACTTAGCATGACCATACCAGGCAGCAGTCCCATCACTATGAGTAACCTCTACATAATTTGCTTTATTCCAATACGATGGATCTGGAGAGCCTTCATTAGAATTATCTTTCACTTCCGTCACCACTCCTTCTCTTGCCGCCAATATTGGAGTACCTTCATCCATCAACCAATCTAGAGAATAAGCTAATGATCCATAATGAGTAAAAATAGAATTATAACCTTGCCCAACAAGATGAGATGTTCCGGCTTCATAAGGCAACGTATAAATATACTCACCATCCTCAAGAACCCTTTCTGAATCATAGGCTATTGAACAAACTCCATCGGGAATCCCCTGATCTCCTTTATAACAATTTTTTCTGCTCGCATCTATTTTTGGAACATCACTTTTTGGTTCTACGTCTTTCACCACATCTTTTGCCACCTCCACTTGTTTTTCAGACCCATCACTAGAGACCCCTATATCCTTTACAGAAACATTTCCCTGACAACCGGTAAGCAATAAAACACAAGCCATCGTTGAAACTATTTCATACATATAATTTTTATTCATAGGATTAATGAGAAAATACTAACACCATTCCCTTCTTTTACAAAAAAGATCATCTTGAAGATTTCTATCAAAGAGCGATAATAAGATCCGTCTAATATTCTTAATCATAATTTATGAAAATCACTTGGTTAAAAAAGGGAATTGCCATTGCTCTTTCACTTGCAGTCCTGATGCTTTCAGGTTGTGAATTTAGCTTGAATGGCATTTTAGGAACTGACAAAATCACAAGACCGGAAACAACAACAGTTGTTGAACAACCTGCAAAATTCGATGCTACCAAACCAATCACCACAATTACCCCATACTATGCAAATGGAGATATCGAATACTACCAATCAATCACAGAATTATCAGTAGATACCCTTTTAACTCCAGATTTACAAACTCAAGTTGCTAATACCTACGCTTCAAGCTGGGGAGGCACTTCTACTAAATGGGAAGAAATTTCATCCCTTTTCCATTTTTACGAAGTAGGAACAATTAAAGCTCCTACTTATAAAAGTCAAAAACTTATAGTTCTTAAATTGGATTGTGATGGCCCATGCTTCAGTCCCTTCCTATTTCGCTACGCCTATGATTCAGCCAAAAACAAATTTACACTACTAGAAAGACACTCTTCCGAAGACATCAATTACGTAGCCGGCACAATCGCAAACGGTGAAAAAAATGATTCTATTCTTTACAAAGGAATCGAACCCCCTGAAACAATCAACATTCCAAATAGTGATAAAGCCTTAGAGTTACAAGCCGCTCACAATTCTTATCTTCCAGACGATCTTACCGTTGAGAAATTTCTCTTCGCAGATGAACAAAATGGAAATCTATACACTCAATCCGGTTCAAGCTGCTTGAGATTAAAATCTCCAGACGGATCTACTTCTCTATATGGATACAATCCTCATTTCTTTGATAGCGAACCTGTTTATGCTTCATGGAATGACTCATCTCCACAAATAAATATCACCGAGAAATACGATTATATGGCAGGTGGATGTGGAATCACCGGTTCTTGCTACCTTTTACTCCCAGAGCTAAAAGATGAACAGTTAATGCAAGCTGGAAAAACTTCAAATGGAATCGATCTATATACCGTCAAAGAAGCAGTAGAAGGGACAAGCATTGAAATTCAAAAAGCATCAGGAGTTAATTCTGATAAATCAACTGCTCAAGTAGACTTCGACAACTACTATCAAATGTACAAAAGTAGCTATGAATTCAACTCAGAAACCAAAAAACAACCATTAATGAGCTTCCAGGAATTCACTAACGCAAAACCTGTTCTTTATTGGAAAGATCCTCTTAATAGATGGACCGGGATCGTTCGCTCAGACATAAAACCACCTGCAGAATGTGGTAAACCAGTAATCTATCTTTATCCTGAAAAAACTACCGATGTAAGCGTACAAGTAGACGTAGATAAGTTCACCAAAACTATTCCTGCATATGGCAAAAATGGTTGGACTGTAAAAGCATCTCCAAATGGAACCTTGTACAACTACGCAGACCAACAAACGTATCCTTATTTATTCTGGGAAGGACAAGAAAGCAATGGCGTAACTCCAACTCAAGGATTCTCAGTAAAAAGAGATAATCTAGAAACATTCTTGAATGAAAGCTTAACTAAATTAGGATTAAATTCTACCGAATTAAAAGACTTCAAAGAATTCTGGCTACCTCGCATGCTTGAAAACAATCAACAATATTTCATGATCAGCTTCTTGGGAACAAGCGAATTCAATAAAGTAGCACCTCTAACAATCACCCCTGCTCCAAATACTTTAATTCGCGTATTCATGTACTATCATCCAACAAACACGGACTACAAATTAACACCTCAAAAACTAACAACTCTTCCTCGTAAAGGATTTACCGTAATTGAATGGGGCGGGACGTCTTCAACTCCATGGCAATATTAAATTTAAAAGCAATTTTAGGAATAATTAGCGTGCTCATCATGGGCACGCTGACTGTTCATAGTCTTGAAACAACTTCAATAAATCCTTCACCTCAAACAGTTACTGAAAAAAACATTGAAGGAATCATTCTCCCCCATCACCTTCTCGTAAAATCTCAGATGGACGAATTCTACAAGCTAACAGCTAAAAATCGTCCAAATATCGATAGAATCATTCTTCTAGCCCCAAATCATTTCTTATACGGATTCCATTATATTCAAAGTACAAATCAAGAATTCACTCCGAAAAATTCACCAAAACTAGATCAAGATTTTATTGAAAATTTAACTAAAAACACTCCTTTAAAAACAGAACCAAAAGACTTCGAAAAAGAACACGGGATTATGGCTGAACTTTCTTTCATTTCGAAATATTTTCCAAAAGCAAAAGTAGTTCCCATCACTTTAAAAAGTAATATTCCGCAAG
>JBAYNL010000134.1:0-2976 GCA_041678805.1 Candidatus Altimarinota bacterium
ATTACTTTTTTTCTAATGTCATATTCTTTTTCAAGTTGGAGATCCAGATAACGCAAAACATCTTGAAGATTTCCGGCTTCTTCTCCGGTTTCAATCATGTTGATGAAAATATCCGAAAAATTATTATCATAGTGCTTCAAACTTTTGGCTAAGGTCTGGCCTGAATCAATCATATCCAAAATATCTTCATACATTTTTTGAAGATTTTTATTGCTAGTTTGATCTCTGATAATGCCAAGAGATTCAGATACCGTAATTCCCACCTCAATCATTGTAGAAAGATTTTTTACGAACATCATCTTTTCCTGTGTACTCATGCTTGGTCTTCCTAACGCCCATTTCTTTGTTTGAGATACCTCTTCCAAAGAAAGGACAATTTTGTCGTCTGCTTTAAGAGCCTGAAGAGCTGCTTCTTTAGTAGGAGCATCAACTGTTCCGTCTGTTTTTTTACCGGCAATGTCTGTCGCTGAATAAGAAAACTTTGGCATTTCTTTAATTAGTTACGCATTACTCTAAGAATTTCTTCAATCGTAGTGACTCCTGAAAGAACTTTTTGAATACCATCCGTAAACATCGGGATCATTCCCTCTTTTTGGGCTTGAGCATCTATATCTGAAGCGTTTCCTTTAGTTAGAAGAATTTGTCTAATATCATCCGTTACTTCAATAAGTTCGCAGATAGAAGTTCTTCCTTTATATCCACTGTTCACACAAGATCCACATCCTTCACCTTTGTAAAAAGTGAGAACCGAATCGTCGGTGATGGTCTGTTTAGTAACTTGTTCAATGATTTTCACGAAATCTTTTCTGATATTGTATTTTGCTCCGAGACTTCTGATTTCTTCTGCCGTCATTTTGATTTCTTTTTTGCATTTTGGGCAAACATTTCTAACCAATCTCTGAGCGATAATTAGTTGGACTGTTGCGCCAAGCAAGAAAGCTTCCACGCCCATTTCAAGCATACGAGGAAGGGTTGAAGCAGCATCATTCGTGTGTAAGGTAGCAAGAACCAAATGTCCGGTAAGAGCGGCATTAATCGCGATCCCGGAAGTTTCTTCATCACGGATTTCTCCCACCATCACGATATCCGGATCTTGTCTCAGTAAGGATCTTAAACCGGTTGCGAAAGTAAGACTCGCTTTTGGATTTACCTGAATTTGATTGATTCCTTCAAGCCTATACTCGATAGGATCTTCAATCGTTGAGATATTTACTTCAGGAGAATTTAAAAGTTTTAAAATTGAATAAAGAGTTGTGGTTTTACCTGAACCGGTAGGTCCTGTCATCAAAATAATACCGTGAGTTTTCAAAATATTTCTTCTGATAGCATTGAGATTTTCTCCAGCATAACCCAGAGATTCAAGATCCAATTCTTGGTTTGAAGAAGTCAAAAGCCTCAATACTGTTTTCTCGCCATCGTAGGTAGGAAGAATAGAAACACGAAGAGTGATTTCATTATTTTCTAGTGCTATTTTGAAACGACCATCTTGAGCGGCTCTATGTTCATCAGTACGTAAATTTGAAAGAACTTTTATTCTGGTGGTAATAAGATCCAAAATAGAAATCGGCAATTCCGCTATCTGTTGTAATAAGCCATCAATTCTATATCTGATTACGATCGTGTCTTGTCTTGGTTCAATATGAATATCTGAAGCGCTATTTTGGAAAGCGAAGAGAATAATTGTATCAACAATTTTGGCAGAATCTTTTAAGGATTCTATTTTCGTAGGATCCGCCATTACGCCTTTCAAAAGCTTGTTAAATTTTTCGTTTACGTCTTTGTTGTAGGCCTTTAGAGAAAGCTTAATGTCTTTTTTGGTCGCATAATATTTCTCCATTACAAGGCCGGTCTTCTTTTCTAATGAGCTGATAAGTTCCCAATTTTCAGGATTATTGATCGCAATTCTTAAAGTACTGCCAGTATTTTGAAATGGTACAACGTGTTGATTTGAAGCCAACGTATAAGGCACCATCCTGAGTAATGGTTCGGCGATTATTTTTTCGGAAAGTTTTACAAAAGGTACATTATAAATTTCGGCAATGATCGCGCCAAGCTTGTCATCAGAAATGGCTTCTTGCTTAAAAAGCAATTCATCCAGAGGTATTTTTTCTGATTGAGCTTTTTTCTCAAAGGCTTCTAAAGATTTTTCCTTAAGCAGTCCCGCTGCGAGCAATTTCTGCTTTAAAATATTGACGTCTATTGGCATTTTTATTTTTTGGTTTTTATTTTTTTATTTAATCTAAGAGATTATAGCATAAAATAGCCGAAAAATGAAGGAGAGAATTCAGGGAAATGCTTATGTTTTAAAATCACCATTGACATATTCGGGGTATCATGTTATTAGTCAGTATTAAATTGGGTAGATTTCGTCCTGTACGCAGAGACTCGTTTCCCAGCTTAATATCGTTCTTTCACAACATGGATACGGTAATTAAATTCTGGTAAGTAGCCCACTTTGATCAAGTATTATTGATGGAATCGGGCCGCTTATCAGAAATCCTTTCGGGGAATATTCTTGATCTGCGGAGAACCAAAAATTGCCCACAAAGGGCAAATTCAAAGAAAGGCTGCACGATGCAGTCCCAGAAGTCCCAGCCCCCCAAGATCGACTACTCCATGCTGAAGAACTTCGAAGGCGTGGATCTGAGCAATCCCCGGATCGCGATGGATCTCATCTCGCGAGTGGTCTTCGAGCACGGTCTCGACCGCCTGCCCCGGATGGCAATCGCCATGAAGATCATGGAAGCTGGCCACCTGCCGACCAGCGTGGGATCCTTCTCCCTGCAGAAGGTCTCCGCGGCATTCCGTCGTCAGCGCAAAGAGCTCGGCCACGTCCTGGACGAACTGATCCGCCCCTCCGGCAACTTCACCACCAACATCCTCTGACACGAAAGAAAAGGATTCGACTTCTATGAGATGGATTTTCTCCTGCTTCGCTGCACTCCGTTCCTTCTGGAAGAAATTCTGGGCAGAACC
>JBAYNL010000135.1:0-2944 GCA_041678805.1 Candidatus Altimarinota bacterium
AAAAGGTGGATCTGGTTTTGGTAGTCAAGATGATATGATTTTTGTGCCCCTAACTACGGCTCAACGCTATTTAAGTGGAGATAATTACGTTTCGACTATTAGTGTTCAGGCTAAAGACGCTGCTTCAATGGCTGACCTCCAGCAACAAATCACTGATTTAATTTTGAAAAATCATCACATTAAGGACCCTCTGCTTGCAGATTTTAGTACCATGAATCAGGAAGATATTTTAGCAACTGCTTCTACCATTACCTCGACCTTCACTCTCTTGCTTGCGGCAATTGCCGGTATCTCTTTACTTGTGGGGGGGATTGGAATTATGAATATGATGTTAACTACCGTGACGGAGAGAACTAGGGAAATTGGGCTAAGAAAAGCTATCGGAGCTAAAAGAAGTGATATTAATTTACAATTTTTAGTAGAAGCTACGATGTTAACTTTTGCAGGTGGATTTTTAGGAATTGTCCTGGGATGGGCGGCATCTCTGGCTATTTCTTCGCTGGGTTTTATTCAAACAAAAATTTCTCTCACTTCTGTGCTTTTAGCTTTCGTCGTTTCTGCAGTAATAGGAATTGTTTTTGGATATTATCCTGCTAGACGAGCTTCGATGCTAAATCCGATAGATGCCTTGAGGTATGAATAGTAATTATTTGTTAACACAAAATATATGACAAAAAAATCTAAGGTTGCCGTCATTGCTGTAATAATTTTGCTCACCTCGTTCTATGCTGGTTTTAAAATCGGAGGAAATAGTGGGCCACAAAACAGCTGGCAAAACCAAGCTCCTGGCTCACAACAGAGAACAAACAGACCAGGGGAAAGAGGAAATGCTGAAGGAAGCATCATGGCTTTTGGAGAAATTCTTTCAAAAGACGACAAAAGTATTACTGTCAAATTGAGAGATGGTGGATCAAAAATAGTTTTCTTTTCAGATTCTACTGAGGTCACTAAATCTGTTCAGGGAGCTCTTGTCGATCTTGTTGTAGGAGAACAAGTTTCTGCAACGGGCACTTCGAACTCAGATGGATCCATTGCGTCCAAAACAATCCAGATATTGCCTGCAAATCTGATGCAGAAACCTCAGGCTAATAAAACGACTGGGGCAGACGTGTCCCTTCAGGGACAAACCCCAATTAAATCTAATTAGTAACTGTAAGCTATTTCTTTCTCGTTGTTATCTTCATTGGCTTCGTCGATAGAGTCTTCTGTATCTACAGTAAACTTGATTGTTCCTTTGTCTGAATATTTGTACAAGGCTCTTGGTACAGGATAATCGAAACTAAAAGAGTCACCTTGTCCCATAGAAGTGTAAGAATCTGTATTTGAAAAGACTTCATCTCCATCTACTTCAATCGCGTATTTGAAAGGAGTTTTTCCATCAACGAATCCAGGTCCGAAATTTGTAATAGTTGCCCTAAGTTGTAAATCTTCTCCTGCTTTAGGTTGATCAACCAATGCTACTTCTGCCTGTAGATCAGGTGATGCATTTTCTTCCCCTGTCGTCCCCACTTGGGAATTTTGATTTTTACCTAAGAGTTGTCCTTTTAACATATCGCCTTTGCTATAAGCTAGAGCAACTACACCCAGGATTACGACTAGTAAAATCATTAGGAGCCATGACCTGGATTTTCGACTTGATGTGGTATTTACCAATTTTGCTTTTGAGTTTGAGCTTTTTTTAGTTTTCATATTCTTATAATTATTTATTTAATTAAACTTCAACGTTTGGTTTTTCGATGAGCAAAGGGTTCACTGCTCCACCCGATGTTCCGTCCGTAACCTTGTAAATATCTTTATTTATTTTTGCAAATTCCTTATATGCGGAATTGTACATATTAACAGTTGTTCCAAGATTGTTTCCAAGTTTTTGGATATAGATTTCGTAAGCAGAGATGTGTTTACCTAATCCATCAATATTTTTGATAACCTCTTTGATAGATTCCTCCATTTTAACTGCTTTTAATCCCTGTAAAACTGTTTGCAAGTAAGCAAAGAATGAGGTTGGTGAGACTATAATAACGTGCTTTGCAAAAGCATATTCTATCAAATCTGATGAATTCACATTTAAATTTCCAACCTTGTAAATCAGTAAATTATAATAAATTCCTTCTGCCGGAATAAACATAAAGGCAAAATCCGTTGTGTTTTCTTTTTGACGAATATATTTAGAGGTTTCATCGATACGATTTTTGATGTCGGTTTTAAAATCTTTTTCGAGCTGTTCTCTTCTGGCTTCGTGAGTTTCTTCAGCTATCTTGTTGTATTTTTCCAAAGAGAATTTAGCATCGATTGGAATAATTTTGTCCTTAAAAAAGACAACGGCGTCTACGATATCCCCGTCTGAAAATTTATACTGCATTTTATACTGACCAGGCGCCAATACCTTGCTTAATAAAGCCTCCAAAAAGTATTCACCAAGAATTCCTCTTTGTTTCGGATTTTTTAGAATATTCTCAAGACTATGCATCTGTGCTGTGAAATCCAGGACTTGCTTATTCGTGCCTTTTAAGTTGGTAAGCTCTTCCGTCACCTCTTTTATCATCTTAGCACTCTGGGAAAACTGCTTCTGAATTGTTTCTGCTGAATTTTGGATTCCTTTGCTTAACCTGTCGTCCATGCGATCAAGCAAAAGCTTCGTTTCCTGTCGATTTGAGGCGTGACTGTCCCGAAAATCTTTCCTTAAGGCTTCGATGTAATCCAAAATCAATTTATTTTCTCCATCCTGCCCAGCTGATTTTTTGAAGTTCTTGAGCCAAAGTACAGCAATCGCTGTGATTATACCGGTGACAATAACTGCTAGCATTATTTCCATGAAAATTCTTTTATTTGTGTGTTTAACTTTACACGGTTTTAAAAATTCAGTAAACCTTTACTTTAGACTGATTTTTACGTAGACTACCCATGCTTTTTTACAAAATTAAAGTTCATGTCTACAAAAATTACA
>JBAYNL010000136.1:0-2881 GCA_041678805.1 Candidatus Altimarinota bacterium
GTAAATAGGGCCACAAAATCCTTGTTTTACGAGCACTGGTAATGCTCCGCTATGATCGATATGCGCATGAGAAAGAATCACAGCATCAAGCTCTTTTGGATCAAATAGAAAATGAGTATTTCTTTCATATTCCTCGTCACGCCTTCCTTGGAACATTCCACAATCAAGAAGAATTTTTTTCCCGTTGAAAGTGATCAAGTGCCTAGAACCGGTAACGTCTCCCCCTGCCGCACCAGCAAATTTTATTTTCATAAGTTTATTTTATCATTTTTTATTAGATAATCCAAGTTTTTAGACCGAATAATACTTCTTAATTTGTCTCCGTAGTAAGCACTCCATTCCTGATTTCAATGATAGTATTTTCGTCATATTTTCCATAGCCTATAAATTTATCAATCCATTTATTTTTAGCATCTCCTTCCATTAATCTTGGTTGAGAAAGCGTGCTAGCCATAGGGAATAATTCAACTTCTGTTTTTAGGGTTTCGCCGTCTTTTTGTAAGACTATTTTTATTCCCAATTCCTCTTGCGTGTCCTGTGACCAATATTGATCAAATACAAAATTTCCTAAAGAATAGAATATAAATTTCCCGTTATGTTTTTCAAAACTTTGAACGACATGAGGATGATGCCCTATAATAAAATCAGCTCCAGCATCAACCAAAGCGTGTCCAACCTTTACTTGTATTTCATCGTTTGGCACATGTTTGTATTCGTAGCCCCAATGAATCGAAACGATCAAATAATCGACTTTTTCTTTGGTCTGTCTGACCAATTCAATCGCTTTCATTTTATCCAATGGATAAATCGCGTCATTGAAACAAACAAAAGCATAAGACAATTCTCCACTTTTACCATAATGCACACTGTTTTGGTCTGCGTCTTTTGCATTTCCGCACCAGCCAAGCCCCATATCTTCAAGCGCTTTAATGGTTGTGTCTCTGCCCTCCGGTTTTTGGTCCAATGCATGATTATTTGCAATTGATAAAATATTGAATCCATATTTTTTCAAAAATTCAGCAGTATCTGTGTGGAATCCAAAAACCATCGCTGTTTGATGTTTATACCCTTGTCCTTTTATCGGTCCTTCCAGATTTGCAAAAACCAAATCTGCATCACCAAAAAACGGCTCATCGTCCATATCTATCTTACTAAAAATATAATCTTTACCGTACCTATCCATCAAAGTTCTGACGTATCTTCCAAGCATCACGTCGCCAAAGGCCATGATGGTAAGAGAGCTATCTTCAGCCTTTACTTCTTCCTCAACTTTTGGAATCGATTTGTTATTTTGAATCGTTACGCCTGTCTCAGGAGAAGATACAGCCATATCAAGAAGAACACTGGTAGAAGAAATATCTCCTTCGTTAATTTTAAATAACAAAATCCCGGTCAATAGAAGCCCTGCATAAATCGAAAGATTTTTCATGCAAAAAATTACAGAATATCTTTAGACATTCAACATTTCATCCAATTTACCCGTGGCCTCCAAAGCTTTCAAATCATCGCCACTACCGATATGACTTCCATTGATAAACACTTGTGGAGTATCTTTTCTTCCCCCTGATTTTGTCTCCATTTCCATCTCTAAGGCAGGATCATTATCAATAATCATTTCATCATATTTAACTCCTTTTTCTGTTAACATTTCTTTGCATTCTTTGGAATAAGGACAATAAGTTTTTGTGTAAAGAACTACGTCAGCCATTGTGTTTTTATTAATAAATTATAAATTTCTCACTCATTATGATACTCCTTTCCTAGCATAATACAAAATCCTCGATAAATTTGCTCCAGCAAAAATATGCGAATCATTTGGTGGGTAAGGGTCATCTTTGAGAATGATAACGTTAGATTTGCACGTTTTTTTACCTCTTCAGAAAGCCCATAAGGACCTCCAATTATGAATGTTATCTCGAGTCCATCGTCTTTAAATTTTTGTAAAAACTTAGAGAACTCTACAGAAGAATATTCTTTTCCTCTCTCATCTAACGCCACCACGAAATCTCCCTTATCCAACTTTCCAATAATTTCTTTGCTCTCTTCTGAAGTAGCTCGTTCCTTGGTAAAAGTTTTTGAAACATTACATTCTTTTAATGTCACAATTTCAATATCCGCAAAGCCGTTCAATCTTTTTAGAAATTCATTCACTGCTTCTTCGATGTATTTGTCCTTATTTTTTCCGATTTGAATAATTCTAATTCTCATAGCTCCATTTTATGATAAAATCGCAATAATGAAAAACGAGAAAATTATTATATATACGGATGGTAGTTGTCTTGGGAATCCTGGACCTGGCGGCTGGGGAGTGATTATTCGGCATGGAGAAGAGGAAGTCAAACTTTCAGGTGGAGCAAAAGATACAACCAATAATCGCATGGAAATGATGGCGATTATCGAAGCTTTGAAGTGGGTGAAAGATAAATCGGGAATAAAAAAGGACGATTTAGGGAACGTAGAAATAGAAGTTTTTAGCGATTCAAATTTATTGATGCAGAGTTTGAATTTAGGATGGAAAAGAAAAGCAAATCTCGACCTTTGGGAAAAAATGGACTTTAATCGCGGCTGGCTAAAAATTAAATGGACCTGGGTCAAAGCGCATGCCACAAACAAATACAACAACCTCGTAGACGAAATTGCATTCGCAGCAGCAACAAAGATACAGAAAGGAAAGTAAAAAGCGGGTGACGAAGGGGTAGGAATTTTTCTGAGCAAATACTTGTGCAAATGTTTAGCGAACATGTTCGCTAAAACTTCAGCAAGCCAATCATGGATGGCGAGCTGAATTTTTGCACGTATTTGTGAAGGAGAATTTCTGCCCCTTTGGCAGGACCCGCCACGTATTTCTCTTTTAATCCGTCAACTTACAATCAGTTGAAAA
>JBAYNL010000137.1:0-2877 GCA_041678805.1 Candidatus Altimarinota bacterium
TGTTCCGAAACTTCCTTCATTTTTTTATCATTAATCACAATTTTATCTTTCTTGGCCTCTTTGTCCGCTTTTATCTGATCTTCTTCCCCCTCATAAATAATATCTCCCTTCTTGCTTAGCCCAATTGGAGCCTTATGAATTTGAATTTCTGGAGCCTCCTCCTCTTCCTCATTTTCTTCATCACCATCTTCTCCACGCATTTTTTTAGCTCGTTTTTCTTTCGCAAGTTCAATCCTGATTTCCGGCATAAATAAAGCAAAAATCTCCTTTAATGAAAGTTCAAACATCAGTAACAAAGAGACCAAAAACATCGCTATAAAAATAATACTAGCCCCCACATATCCAATTCCCAAAACTTCCAAAAGCAAGAAATTAGTAACAAATCCGGTATATCCACCGTACATCCCTTGCACTGCATATTCATGCAATTTATCAACTGGTACAGATAGATGTAAAATACTCAAAACAGAAACAACTAGAAAAATCATTCCCAAAATCTTAGTCGCCCCAAAAACAACTTTTCTAGATAAGAAAAGCATGATTGAAATTAAAATAAACACTACCGGAATTCCATAAAGTCCCCAACCAAAAACAGGTTTAAGAGCATTAACCCAAAAATCCCCGATCACTCCAAAAGTTCCTTTTATACTCAATATAGTCAAAATACCCACAGCCATATAAATAACAGCCCATATTTCACGAGCAACTCCAGGATCAACTGTTATATCAAGAGTCCTTCTGGAACCTCTCCTTCTAGCGGCTCTACGCACAGAGCTGCCCCTTACGGACCTTCTTCTTGCAACCATAGGAAATTGAAAAGTGTTTGTACCTTATCAATATTAGATTTTTTGCTAGAGAAATCAAACTAAAATGATTATAATTACGTCCACAAATAAGAAAATTACCAATATGATCCGTACACGTTTTGCACCATCACCAACAGGATATCTCCACGTCGGAGGACTTAGAACAGCACTCTACTGCTACTTATTCGCCCGCCACAACAAAGGAACATTCATTTTAAGAATCGAAGACACCGACCAAGAAAGATATGTAGAAGGAGCTTTAGAAAATTTAATTAAAACATTGGATTGGATCGGCCTAACATATGATGAAGGCCCAAAATTAGATGGATCTCAAATTGGAGATCACGGTCCATATATCCAATCCCAAAGAACAGAAATTTATCGCAAATATGCCGATGAATTAATTCAAAAAGGACAAGCCTATAGATGTTTTTGTAGCAAAGAACGCTTGGAAGAAATGCGCGACCTTCAAACAAAAACCAAGCAACCACCGATGTATGACAGAAAATGTCTCGACCTTCCTGAATCTGAAGTAAAAGCCAAAATGGAAGCAGGAGAACCATTTGTGATTCGTCAAAAAATGCCATATGAGATTATAAAGTTTAAAGATCTAATTCGCGGTAATGTCCAATTCGATGGAAAAATTGTCGACGATCAAGTCCTTATGAAATCCGACGGCTTCCCAACTTATCACCTCGCAAACGTTGTAGACGATCATTTAATGGAAATCACTCACGTAATTCGCGGAGAAGAATGGCTCCCTTCCACTCCTAAACATATTGCTTTATATAAAGCATTTGGATGGACTCCTCCTGAATTCGCTCACCTACCATTACTTCTAAATGCTGACAAAACTAAATTATCGAAACGCCAAGGAGATGTTGCCGTAGAGGATTACATAAACAAAGGATATATCCGTGAAGCAATCATCAATTTCACCGCATTTCTAGGCTGGAATCCTGGAAAAGGAGAAGAAAAAGAAGCCTATAGTTTAAAAGAATTAGAAGAAGTTTTTTCAATGGAAAATGTTCACAAAGCCGGCGCAGTTTTTAATCTCGAAAAACTGGATTGGTTCAACTGGAGATGGCAAAAAGAATTATTCACAAAAGAAATCGAAGCTCTAGCCCACGAAATAGATCCTCAAGTGAAAATTGAAAAAAATCCAAAAGGAGACAACCTGTACACTTTTATTTCCAAAGATTTAGAAGCTCAATTCTCCAAGAAAAAAGCTGAAAAATTATATGAAATTTGCAGCCCTTACATCTCAGAATCTCTTAAATCAAAAGGCGAAGAATTATTTAAAACTCTCTTAACAGTTGAAGAGAAAATTCTTAAAGAACCGAAAACAATTGAAGAACAAATCAAATTCTATTTTGAACTACCCAATTACGAAAAAGAATTATTGACTCACGAAAAAATGGATGTAGACTTAAATCGGGCAAAAAGTTCACTTCAGGAAGCCGCAAAAACTTTAGAAACTCTTGAACTCTGGGAAGAAGAAACTATCAAAGAGTCGTTACTTAAAACCGTTGAGAAACTTGGAGTGAAAAACGGTCAAATTCTATGGCCCCTCCGCTCCGCCTTAACAGGATCACAATTTTCACCAGGAGCATTTGAGGTAGCAGCAGTCCTAGGGAAAACCGAAAGCTTAAAAAGAATTAAAATAGCACTAGAAAAAATATGAACTTCGACGAAATCAAAAACACCATTGAGCATCTAAAAAAAACCTGCAAATGTCCGCAGTGTAATGGTCTATATAAAGACAAAGACATCAACATCATTGCCACCACCAACATCGAAGGGATGATGGAAATGCATTGCGAAAAATGCCAATTATCCACACTAGTAACAGTCACTATCACTTCAGCGGCCCTAGAAATAAAAGAGCAAAATTATCGCACTCATAAAGGGATTTCTGACAACGACATCCTTGACGTTAAAAACTTTTTAAATAATTTTGACGGAGATTTTAAAAAAGTTTTCAATCAATTTCCTAATAACAAACAATGAAAAAAATACTAATCATCAGTTTTATTAGTATCCTCTTTTTAACAGGGTGCAACATTGGCAA
>JBAYNL010000138.1:0-2819 GCA_041678805.1 Candidatus Altimarinota bacterium
TTCTACCTTCCTCGCAATAGGCAATTTGCAGGCGATTATCACTAACAGTACATTTATCTCCGGTTGCATCAAAAACTTCACAGATATCAAAATCTTCTTTAAACCACCATGGTTCTTTCCCTCCTCCAGAGCCAAAAATATCACTCACTACCCTTAGTGCGAATTTCATGGCCTCCAAAGGATCCAAATCTTTTTCACAACCGGATTTATACAAATCTTGCAATCTATCTATCACCAACCCATTTCCCAAACATGCAGAAATTTTTCCAAGCAATCCCAAGACTTCTTGGTCAGCTAACGTTTCCGCTGTCATAACGTCCGCATTTTCCAAAATAAGCCAAGTGATTTCAGGACAATATGCTTCCTTCAAGTTTTCTTGAGCAACTTTTAAAAGAGCACGTTTCTCATCAGTCATTTTAAATTCTCTCGGACTCATCAACGATTCAGGAGTTGAATTACAAACTACCCCAGACATCTCCATAAATTGATGCTGAAAATGGCCAATGGGATAATCCTTACCAACGCCCATTGCAGTAACATATCCTGCGGCAACTTGTGTTCCCCTAAGAGCCCACTGAAAAGGATCATTGGTAGCGAAAGTTTCTCCATCAAGATGAGGAGCTACGCAATTTGTGTAAAATTCAGGCTGAGGATAAAGCGCTCTCCATCCACCTTCTTCGCCAGGAACTTCCGAAGCATAATCAAAAATATATAATCCTTTAGCTACATTTTTCTTATCTGGTTTTGGGTGACGACGAATGCCAAGTCTTACCTGCAAAGTATTATCCCATTCAGTAACACTGCCCTTTCTCAAGGCATGAGTAGTATCCAATTCAGCTATAAATCGATCTCTCATAGCTGGCAGATCATCTCTTTCAAAATGATAACATCGCTCCAAAAAATAATTATCCCAAGCATAGCCCTCATACCTGACTTCATGCCCGCCAGAATAAGGCATCAATATATGAAGAGAACTTTCATGTCTTGCAATCTCTTGATACAAAGAAGGCTTAAGTTCATGACTTGCCTCAGGGATATAATCGAATTCATGATCAGTTTCTCTCCACTTATGATTTTCCCAAGTATCGCCTTGAGCTTTATGCCAATTTAAGTACTCTGCCCAATGATCAGATAAAGGCGCATAAGCAGCATCTTTATCCCATTCGTCTCTATCATGCGATTGATTTTGTCGGTTAATCTGTAATCTCCAAAGTCTTTCTTGAAGAGTGTAAAATTCAGATTCACGTTCCTCTTCAGATTTACCACTGGATTCATCGTCAAGCATGGCCAAATGAGTCTCCATAGTAAGATCCAAATATTCAATAAATTTTCTTCCAGGGGGAATATCACGGGCACACCTTTCACGATCACTCCAATCACGAAAATCAAAAAAATCTTTTACCCGATCAGGAACAGATATTCCAGTTAGTTTTTTCTTTTTGTCATATTCAAAATTCAAATATTTATCAACTATTTGAAATTGTTTAGCATTCGCATAAGTCCGCTCAAGTAATTCAAAATTATCATGCAAATAATCGATCAGCGGATTAACTATTTTTCTGGGGACGTCTGCGCTTCGCAATTTTTTCTGTAATAAATCCGGCCGAACTTTCATATAGCGTAAACACACTGCCATAAACATATGGTGGCCAAGTGATTCGGGGAGTTGCAATGACTGAAAAAGGACTAAACGATTAGTTCCCCAATCTATAGGGAATTTAGGCATTTCATCTTCATCTATATCTAAAGAACCTCGCCAATCGTCTATGTAACATTTCTCTAATTCGGCATCCATCGGAGAAAGCTGATCTTCAGGGATTTTGTCCCGCAAATCACGTCCCTCAAATCTTTCCTCAGACGAACTTCCAAAAAACCGCATATAATTTAGCTACAGGCGACGCATTTTGTCACGAGTTAGCCAAAACGTCAACATCATCCTACATAAAACTTTCCTCCACTTGAGCGATGTCTATATTGGAAATATCTACGTGTGCTCTTGGCACTCCATCCTTCAGGCCCACGTCACTACTTTCGTATGTTGGCTTATCAGTTTTATAAAAAATTCCAATAGGTAGTTTTTCTGTTTCCCCAGCCTTTTCAAAAGCTTTCCCAAGATCAGCAGTATCATGTCCAGCATCCTCTAGTTTATAAACTTTATTTCTAAAATACGCATAAGTATTAATTTTATTGAAAGTCACGCATGGCTGAAATACATCAATCAGCGCAAATCCTTTATGCTTAATTCCGGCTTCAATAAGCGTTGTTAAATGAGGAATATCTCCTGCAAATCCCCTTGCTACAAAAGTGCAGTTGCTAGAAAGCGCGAGCCTTATCGGATTTACCGGATCTTCAATTATTCCAAAAGGAGTAGACGGCCCTTTCATTCCCTTATCGGAAGTTGGCGAAGTTTGGCCGAGAGTAAGACCATAAACTTGGTTGTCCTGCACGATATAAGTCATGTCAAAATTTCTGCGCATATTGTGAATAAAATGGCCCATTCCAATTCCATAGCCATCGCCATCTCCACCTACGTCTATCACTGTCAAAGAATGATTAGATAATTTTGCGCCCATGGCCACCGGTAAAGACCGCCCATGCAATCCCGCAAATCCATAAGTTTCAATCCATTGATTCATTTTTGATCCACAACCTATTCCGGTAGAAATCATCACGTTCCATGGATCAACTCCGACATTAATAATTGCTTGTTTAAGAGCCGCTTGTATCCCGAAATTTCCGCATCCCGGACACCAATTTGACCTATCTTTAGTTTCTAAATCTTTTAAATTGGTCATGTTATTTAGACAATTTATTTACAA
>JBAYNL010000139.1:0-2798 GCA_041678805.1 Candidatus Altimarinota bacterium
CCTCTTGCTTCTCCAGCATGTTTCGCCCTCTTTACCAACGCATCAATAGAATTAGACAACCCGGTAAACCAATCGTATCCGAGATCTCTCATGTTGATTTTTAATTTGGTTCCACTGATTACCCAACGTGGATTATATTCCAACATACTAATAATATTAGCCGGTTTCACTTTTTTAGACATGCTCAATACAATTTCTTTATCTTTACTCATCGGAACCGTTTCGGCCTTCAAATTAACAAGGCCAGCCTTCTTTGCAAGCAACTTAAGCTCAATAATCTTGAATAAGTTGAAAACTTCCGTCGGTAATTTTCCATAATCCTCCACGAATTCACCTTTAATTTCTTTCAAATAATCATGATTATCAGCCGAAGAAAGTTTTTGATAAGCATTAATTTTATCTTTCGAATTTGGAATATAACTATCCGGAATATAAGCCGGTATTGGCAATTCAATCGATACATTCCACGTTTCTTCCTCCCCTTCTAACACTCTTCCAGCTTTTAAATCTTCAACCGCTTTATTCAACATTCTCATAAAATGAGACACGCCCACCACGTTAATAACTCCATGCTGATTAGCTCCCAAAATATCTCCAGCACCTCTAATTTCAAGATCTTTCATTGCAATTTGGAAACCACTACCAAGTTCGCTCGCCTCCACAATCGCCCTGAGTCTCTTTTTTGCATCCAACTTGAGTCTCTGTCCATAATACAAAAAGTAAGCGTAGGCTTGCCTCTTTCCACGTCCTACACGACCACGCAGTTGATACAATTGTGACAATCCAAACTTCTCTGCATTATTTACAATCAAGGTATTGGCGTTTTCCAAATCAATTCCATTTTCAATAATTGTAGAACTCACGAGCACATCATATTCCCCATTTTTGAAGGCCATAATTCTTTCTTCTAGATCGCCGCTTCCCAATTTTCCATGAGCTACTATAAACCTTGCTTCTGGAACTAATGCTTTTAATTTTTCTGCAAAACTATCGATTGTTTGAACCCTATTATGCAAGAAATAGACCTGCCCTTTTCGGTTAATCTCAGTCATTATCGCCTCCCTGACTAATCCCGAAGAATATTTTCTTACCTCTGTAATAATAGGAAGTCTTCCGTATGGAGGAGTTGTAATTGTCGTAATATCGCGCAATCTATTTAAGCAAATATTTAGCGTTCTCGGAATTGGAGTAGCTGTTAAAGTAAGAATATCAACCTCCTTTCTCAACTCTTTTAATTTTTCTTTTTGCTTAACTCCAAACCTTTGCTCTTCATCCACCACCACCAATCCTAAATCTTTAAATTTAACATCTGGCTGAAGTAATCTATGCGTTCCAATAATAATATCAACTTCTCCTTTTCCTAATTTTTCAACTATTTCTTTTTGTTCTTTTTGAGATTTAAAACGACTCAACATATCAACTCTGATATTAAAATCCTCCATTCTTTTTCTAAAAGATTTAAAATGTTGATCCGCTAAAATTGTAATTGGAGAAATTAAGGCAACTTGTTTTCCTGATTGCACAGACTTAAACGCCGCCCTCATCGCGACCTCCGTTTTCCCAAACCCAACATCTCCACAAATCAAGCGATCCATTGGAATATCACTTTCCATGTCCGCCTTTACATCATTGATCGCTTTTATTTGACCAGGTGTTTCATCGTACACAAAAGTTTCTTCAAACTTTGATTGCAAATCATTATCGTTCTTAAACTTAAAACCTTTCGCAGCTTTTCTCTCTGCATATAATTTCAAAAGTTCTTTCGCAATTGCTTGCGTTTCCTTTTTAACTCTACTCGTGATTGTGTCCCATTCAGCGCTTCCAAGTCTTGTTAATCGAGGCATCAACTCATTCGATCCGATGTATTTATTTACCTTGTCCGCTTGATCAATTGGAACAAACAATTTATCGTTTTCCGCATATCCAAGTTTCAAATATTCCTTCGTAACATTATCAATAGTCTTTCTATCTAATCCTAAAAACTTTGCAATTCCATGATCTGCATGAACAACATAATCTCCAGCCTTTAAACTCGTCAAAAAGTCATCAAAAATATTTCTATTATTAGATCTCTTCTCGCTTCTAACTAATGCTATGTCTATGTCTGTTAATAAAAGAATTTTTTGAGTTGGATTTTGAAATGACTGAGGGAATACATCTTCTTTTCCCACCTCAATTAAAAAAACTGATGTTGAGTTGAATTTTTCCTCATCTATTCCCTCTCTAAACGGAATCGCCTGATCAGTTAAAAGTCCTCTATTTTCTGTCAAATTCTTTGTAAAAAACATTATTTTCCAATCATTACTCATTTTATCCCTGAGATCATTTGCTAAATCATATCCACTTCTATATCTCAAAACCGATAAGTAATGGAGGTGACGATGGTTTTCTGTATCTTCGTTAAAAGACGCGAAAGTAATAGTCGCACTTCTTTTAGAGGCCTCTTCCATAAAAGAATTCCAAATCTCATAATATTCATCCACTACGTCAACTTCGTCGTCGATAATGACACTATCTTTCCTGAACAAATCCATTGCTGTTTCTGTTTCCATTTCATAATCAATTGGATAGATCTCTAAGTCATGTTTTTCTTTTCCGTTTTTCGTATAATCATCACCCTCTATTTCTACGATTTTTTCAATTTTATTAAATCCAATTTCTATACGAATCACTAACTCGCTATTTATTGGATAAACAAAAAAACTCTCCCCAACTCGATAATATTGCCCCTTTTTAAGAATTTTACTATCCGTCACCTCATATCCAACTGAAACTATTTTTTCAATAAGATCCACCAC
>JBAYNL010000140.1:0-2788 GCA_041678805.1 Candidatus Altimarinota bacterium
CTGTGGTTTGGGCGTCTGCCCGGATCACTTTCTGGATTTCGGTCCGTTAGGGGGATTCGTCTGAATCCCCGGCGGCTACTTACTTCTACTCGCTCCGAATGGCGACGTCTACTCCTTGGCCCACGCGTACTTCGGTCCGAGAACTTCGCGCCGGGCCCGGGCTCGGGACAACAACACCAGCTTGTCGAAGATGGCGATCTGCTTGTCGGTCGGGTTCTTCAGATCGAACAGCGATCCGTACGACTTCACCCGAGCAGCCAAGATCTCACCGGCGCGTTCGGTGTACTGCGTGTACTGAACGTCGTCGATCTCACGGGTCTTGCCATCCTTGCTGTTCTTGTACCACTTGGACGGCGTTTCCAGCCGGTACGGCGTGTCCGGGTTGAGCGCGTTGTACCGCAGAATCATGCGGTCGAACTCGTTCAACGTGTCGTCCAGCCGCTGCGGATTCAGACGCACGGTCAGCCGGCCGGCAGTCGTCAGGATCCTGCCCGGGATCGTTTCGCCCTGCGGCAGGTTCTTGACGTGGCGGCCCCAGGAGTCCACAACCGGAGTCGGATCCCCGAACCCAAACGACTCAGCCTGGCGTTCGAACTCGCGGGCGATCAGGCGCCCGCTGTCATCGCCGCCGCCCTTGTACCCCGTGCTCATCTTCTCCCCACGTGACTCTCGCACCACCGCGCGCCAGGCGCCAGAGTACGGAACGAACCCGGCCAGCACGCCACCGACCAGTCGCAGCATCGGCTTGGTTACGGAGGTCTTGGCGCTGGCGCCCGAGCCGTACATCTTGAACCCGCCGGCGACAGCGTTCCACGCTTCGCCGAGGGTCTTGAGGTACGTCTTGCTGGTGAGCTGGTTCGTCATTGCCGCCGGGATCATAGTCCAGTCGCCGCGCTTCGCCAGCCTGGCCGCGTCGACCGTGGCGCCCACAACCGTGGACACGGGGTCCAGGGCTTGGTAGCTCACATAGTACTTGGTCCCGGGGATGTACAGCGTGTACGGCTGCGTGCCGTGCGGCGCGATGCTGCCGGTAATCAACGGCGGGTCGTCGTCATCATTCAACGCGTACTTCAAGACCAGTCCGGCTATCAGCGTGCCAAGCGCGGTGTAGGCCATGTCGCGCGACGCCTCTTCGGACGCCAAATACGCGGCGCGGTTCTTGTTTCTCGGGGACACCTTGTACAGCACGCGCCCAATAGCTATCGGAGACAGCCGGCCGGACAGCTTCAGGAGGTTCACGGCGGTGCGGCGGATCGGGATCAGGAACTTCACCGGCCAAATGCGGTCGAACACGCGCTCAAAAGCCAACCCGATTTCGCCATACTCCGCCTTGGCCAACGCGTGCCACGTTTCCTCGAACGCCCTGGCTCGCGCACCGCTCTGCGGATCCTTGCGGATCTCTTCGGTTCGCCGCTCCAGTTGCGCATCGGTCGCGCCCGGGCCCAGCTCCTGCCGCGCCTGGCGCCGGGCTTCGAGCGCGTTCAGCATCCCGAACGCGTACCCGCCGATCAGGTTCTCGGCGAACAGCGAGTTGCGGGCGCTGAGCGTGAAGATCTTCGGCAGCGGCACCTTGGACTGGAACCCGAGCCGATGCTCGGACACGGCCTTGCCCTTGGCCACGATCTCGACGCCGCTCATTCGGTAACGCCAGGACAGCGCCGCCAAGCGCCAGGGGGTAACGAAGTCCTTGGCCGCGGCCTTCATGCCATAGGCCCAGTCTTGCATCGTGGCACGATCAGTCTTGCCGCGTGCTGCATCGATCGCAATCGAGAGCGGCTTGGCCAGCACGGTATCGAGTAGCGCGGTGACCCCGGATCCCAGCATGTCGGTCGTCGGGACTTCCAGGCTCGACATGATGTTGTTGATGAAGTAGTCCAACAGCTTGTCGTGAAACCGAGCCTCGACCGCCTCAATCTTGCCCTCACGCACCATGTCGGCCCGTACCGATTCCAGCGCCGCGAACAACGGCGCGGAGATCGACGGGTCGTACAGATCCTTGCCCTTGATCTCGTCCATGTCCATGCCGAACTTCGCGGCCACGCGCGCCTTGATCTCGTCGGCCTGCTCGGCCAGCTTCTTGCCGAGTTCCATCCGCTCTTCCTCGGTGCCCTCTTTCAGCGTGCGCAACTGCTCTTCGCTGAGCGGCGGTGTGAGACTCAGGACGGCCCAGTCTTCGGGCGCGGCCGAGTCGTACATGCCGATGCTGCGCCGGGATCCCAGAATGCGGGCCTGCTCGGAACCCTGCTCCCGTGCCATCGCGGCGACCAGGTAGCCCTTCGCCCGCATCGCCGGGTCTTTGCTGTTCACCGCGGCGTTCATGACCTGGAAGACCATACGGTTGTCTTCCGGTGTCCGGGTGGCGTAGCGCCCAGCCAGGATGGCTTTGGAGATCGACGGGTCGTTGGCCAACTGCCGCTCGGCCAGGGCGTCAGCCGCCGCGATCGAGCGGTGCTTTGGCAGCCCGGCCTGCTTGCGCGCGGCGTTGACTTCATTCAGTACCTTTTGCCCGGCCGGCGTCTGGTCGAGGGTCGAGAGGTCTGGGCGCACGATCTCTTTCACGCCGCCCTTGGCCGCGATGTCCATTGCGGCCGTGGCGATCGCCTGCCGAGAGGACGGGTGGACCTGCGGGCGCGGGGCGAGATCATCGGCGCCTTTGCGCACCGAGTATCGGATATCCGGCGTCTGGTCGTTGAACCGCTCGGACAACGGGACAACTCGGCCTTGGTTGTCTTTAACGCCCACTTCCGCGAGCTTAACGGACAGCGGGTCAAACGCGCCATAGGTGGTC
>JBAYNL010000141.1:0-2764 GCA_041678805.1 Candidatus Altimarinota bacterium
TCTCGGAAGAAAATGAGGTGGATTGTTTGAAAATCGTCGATGGTAGAGTTCGGCGTTTTTCAGAAAATGTGAAAATTCCGCAAATTGGATGGAATAAAGTGGCTCTGAGAAAAGCGAAATATCCTTTATTTAAGGGCATTTCTGCTCAAAGTTATTTCTATTTTGTTAACTCATATTATGTGGCTCCTGATAAAACTTTTGTAATTGGAACAACTGATTATGGAATAAATTTTGCATCTGTTATTCGTAAAAATAATTTTTATGGGGTGCAATTCCATCCTGAAAAATCCGGTGAAGTAGGCCTTAAATTACTAAATAACTTTTGTAAATTATGTTGATAATACCGGCGATAGACATCATTGGTGGAAAATGTGTGCGACTCTCTCAGGGTGATTATTCCAAAGTCAAAAATTATGACTGCGATCCGATTGAGGTTGCTCAAAAATTCAAAAAATCGGGAGTTGAATTGATCCATGTTATTGATTTGGAAGGAGCAAAAGATGGTAAACTTAAAAATCTTGCAAAGACTATTGAAATAGCCAAAAAAACTGGTTTAGCAGTCCAAACCGGAGGAGGAATCCGGACTTTTGAAACAGCTTCAAAAGTGTTAAATAGTGGCATAAAAAAAGTTATCCTTGGAACAGTTGCTTTGAAAAATCCAAACTTAATTAAAAGGCTGATAGAGGCCTTTGGTAAAGATCGAATTGTGGTTTCAATAGACGTTAAAGATGAAAACATTATGACAAAAGGATGGACCACTATGAGTTCATTAAGCTTGGCTGAAACTTTAAAAATGCTTCGAAAAACCGGCTTGGAAATTTTGATTTTTACAGATGTAAAGAGAGATGGAATGATGAAAGGGATTAATATAGAAAATATCAAAAAGGTCTTAAACAAGGGATTTAAAGTAATTGTTGCTGGTGGCGTGACAAGTCAGGCTGATATCTCCAAATTAGAGGCTCTTGATGTATATGGCTGCATCATTGGGAAGGCTTTATACGAAGGGAAATTTATTCTTAAACCTTTAAACAATCTGGCCAAAAGGATCATTCCTTGCATGGATATAAAAGATGGCAGAGTGGTGAAAGGGGTAAATTTTATCAACTTAAAAGATGCTGGAAATCCAGTTGAATTAGCCAAATTATATAGTGATATGGGTGCTGATGAGCTTGTCTTCCTCGATATCATGGCCACTATTGAAAAACGAAAAACTTTGTATGACTTGGTTAGGGAAGTGGCGGAAGAGATAAATATTCCTTTTACGGTAGGTGGTGGGGTCAAAAGTATAGAAGATATCAAAATGCTTTTGAGTAACGGAGCAGATAAAGTTTCTATTGGATCTTATGCGGTAGAAAATCCTGATTTTGCAAAGGAGGCTGCTGAAAAATTTGGGTCACAATGTATCGTAATTTCTATTGATCCTAAAAAAATTGGGGAGAAATGGATAATTTTTATAAAAGGTGGGCGTGAAAATACTGGGATTGAGGCGATTGATTTCTCAAAAAAGATGGAAAAATTTGGAGCCGGGGAGCTTTTAGTAAATTCACTAGATCGTGATGGGATGAGGAATGGCTATGACAGAGAACTCCTGAAAAAAGTTGTTAAAGCCGTAAACATCCCTGTCATTGCCTCAAGTGGAGCTGGTTCCAAAGAAGATTTTTTAAAGGTTTTCATTGAGGCAAATGTGGATGCAGCCTTAGCCGCAAGCCTTTTTCACTCCGGAGAAATGAGTATCCCTGAGCTTAAAAAATATTTATTTAAAAAGAATATAATCATACGAATATGAAATTAAATTTTAAAAAATTAAACGGATTAGTCCCTGCAATTATCCAGGATAGTTGTACTCAGCAGGTCTTAATGCTTGGATTTATGAATGAGGAGGCTTATAAAAAAACTTTAAAAAGCAGGAGGGTTACTTTTTGGAGCAGAACAAAAAAACGTTTGTGGCAAAAGGGGGAAACTTCTGGAAACTTTTTAGAAGTTGTTAAAATAAAGGTTGATTGCGACAATGATACTTTATTAATTTTGGCTAAACCAAATGGTCCGACATGTCATACCGGGAAATATTCCTGCTTTGGGGATAAAGAAAATAATACCATGTTTCTAAATGAACTATTCGAATTAATAAAAGATCGTAAACAAAACATGCCAGTGGATTCATACACGACTTTTCTCTTTAACAGAGGCTTAAATGGAATTATTAAAAAAGTGGGAGAAGAAAGTCTTGAAGTAATTATCGCCGCTAAAAGTGAAACTAAAAAAAGATTGATAGAAGAATCCGGTGATCTTTTATATCACTTACTAGTGCTTTTGGCTGAAAAAGAAGTTGAGATAAATGACATCATGAAAGAACTTCTCAAAAGACATAAAAAATAATCCGAATAATTTAATTGACAGCCATTAATCGGCCGTGTATTATTGCACTAGCTTAATAGTACGCATGATGATTAGTAAATCGTTTTCTCAAAATAAGATCTCGTGGTGGACTTTAAAGTCGCGTTGGCGGGACTGATTTTTGCTTATGTATGAGCTATAAAATCCCTGCCAGTCGGGGGTTTTTTATTTATTAATTTATTTAAAATGTTTGCTCAGTTAAGTCTAATAGATATCGAAAGCCTAAAAATTCATGAAATGATTAACCTTCGTCATCTTTGTGATTTGCAGAACCAGATCTCGAAAGATGGCTGTATTAAAGTTCCCATTATTGTAGATAAAAAAAGCCTGGTCGTATTAGATGGGCACCATCGATTGAATTGTTGCAAAA
>JBAYNL010000142.1:0-2755 GCA_041678805.1 Candidatus Altimarinota bacterium
CAGATCTCCTAAGAAAACTAACTCGAAATCCGAGCCCTCAAAAACCTCAGATATTTCTCTGAATTTTCCTTGATTCTGGGTTGCTATCAGCAATTTTTGCATATTTCTTCATCTTCCAAATACCATTTTCTTGTGCAAACTCATATAAAAGACTTCCTTCTTCTGCGTCAACCATAACTTTTACAAAACCTTCTTTTTCCAGCTTCTCAACTATAATACTTCTTGGTAAAAATTCTCTACAAATTGCTTTTGAAATATTGGAATCAATAGAAAGTTTTTCAGCTTCATTAAAGTCACCATTAAACTCAGTCTCAAAAGGACAAAGACCTGTAATCCCTCTATCAATTTTCCCATCAAACAAGAACATTTTTCCAACAAAAAACACCACCATCAAAAACATCGCAATCGGAATCAAAACCAAAATTCCCTTAATTTTCTCAAATATTTCTAAAGCTCTTTCTGTCTTATCGATCTCTTTTAATTGGCTAACTCTACGCGCTTCTTCCTCTTGTCTCATCTCTTTCACTGCTTCCACAAAAATTTTAGCAGGATCATTTGACCCAACCTTTTGAGAAACTTCTTTATCCCCAAGTTCTTTCCATGGAGCACTTACTTCGCTCTCTTCTTTTTTCACTTCTTCAAAAACAGGCGCATCTACTGCAAATTCTTTTCTTTCAAATTTATTTGAAATTTCCGCTCTAAGTCCAAGTTTAAAAGCTTCTGGAATTTGGATTTTTTCCAAGTCTTTCACTCTCTCCATAAACCCGCTAAGTTCTCCAAAATACACTCCCTGCCTTTGATCGCTTTCTCCAAACAAAAGAAAATGCGCTCTTTTTAACACCCTGTAAATCCTCGGACCGATCAAGGGCTCTTCTCCTCCAAGCACAAAATGAACATCTCCATCCGCCAATTCTTCAAAGAATTTTAATCTCAAAATTTCAGCCTCTTCCATCGTCAACTTTCTAAACATATTTTCTGCTTTCTCTACAGTTCTCTCTCCTTCTTGCCCTGGAAGAACCGGTCCCTTTTCCATCAACCCTTGTTTTTTAGGGAAAACCGCTTTGTTGATATAATTTGAAATTCTTGGTTTCGCCAAACTATAAACCCAAACCAAATAAGCAATATCCGTAGGCGTATTCTGAATTTGACCAGAAGCATCCAAAACAGTTAATTTCGTAATCCTCTCAACTTCTTGAAGATCAGGAACTCTCCTAGCCACATACTTATAAACACTTTCAAAATAAGCGTCAAAAAGCATTAAGAACTTTTTTGGTTCAGAAGCTTTCATCTGATCAACGCACTGTTTTTCTACATATAAATCCATATAACAAAGAAAAAGGATCTCCTTATCCCACACATACGCACTAATGTCAAGATCCAGTTGCTATTTACCGCCCTTATTTTTCGAAAGAAGCCTCTTCATAATATCCTCATCGTATTGCTCCGCCCTCTCATAGGCCAACGTAAACATTTTCCTAAAAGCATCCGCTACATCATCACTCTCAATAATTACTCCAAATTTTTCCTTTAAAGAAAGAATCGCAATTTTATCATCATAAATATTTATTTCGGGAGAAATTTTAAAATTTTCGGGAATAATTTGAGTTTTTCGAAGTTGCTTTTTATCAAGCGCTTTAATTCTTAAAGAGTCTTTTGTCTCCGCTAAAAAACATTCTACCGCAATCCCCTTCTTTGTTCTTCTTTCATAATATTCCGGAAAATATCCTGGAAAAAATGAATGCTGATGTTCAACAGAAGCATATCCCAAAATTTTGGTTTTAGCTGTCAGGGTGTCTTCATAAGCGGTAATAATTCCTTCAACTCCTTCGTAATACCTAACGCTAAGTTTCTGTTCTGGATTATGATAAATCGATTTTATTTCCGGCAACAAATCTTTCACGTCAGAATATCTTCTCTCTGCTTCTTGCAACTTTTCTCTCATCATATGAATCAATCTTTCCGGTTTTTCTGCAGAAAAAATCGACTTGGAAGATTTACTTTCGTTAGAACTAACCAACCCATAAGACTGCAAGGCGTTTAATAAATGATATGTGTTTGTTCTGGTAACCCTTGCCCTTCTGGCGATATCACTAACAGACCCCGATCCCAATTCAAGCAAAGACAAATAAACCTTTGCCTCTTTTTCAGACAAACCAAAATCAATTAATTTTTTTAACATAGCGTTATTATTAAATTCTACCCAAAACCATCTTACCTTTTTCAAATTCTGTGTCAATAAAAGTTGACGGCAGTAATTATTTAAAGAAGGGTCGGGAAAATCATCTTGAAAACCGTTTCTCAAAAACAACGATTAACAAGAGAGCCGAGCCAATATTAGACGTCTTAAGCCACACAACTTGCTCCACTCCAGTCAAGTAAAGCAGTAAAATCATATTGACCTCCTTCCTGGAAGTGCTAGCATTGAAGGTGAAGAGCCGAGAGGAGAAAGTTTTACTCCTCTTCCTCTTCGCCAGGTAACTCAGCTTATATGACAAGCTCAACACAAACAATTATTAATAGGGCAAAAAAAGCCACTCCCGAAGAATTTTTGAATTCTTCCATTATCAGATTTGGTCGCCACGATGATTATATTCAAGAAAAATTATTAGTAGATTTTTTCGCTATAAAAGGAAACTTAATGATTGTCGAAGGCTTGCGAACTTACCTTAAAAACAATCTCGAGTTTTTTAAAAATGCTGAAAAAATTAAAATTTTAGACGTCGGACCGGCCATAGGAGCCATCTCAACTCTCCTA
>JBAYNL010000143.1:0-2744 GCA_041678805.1 Candidatus Altimarinota bacterium
AATCCGGATTTTTTAAACTAGCATCATAAAAAGATCCATGAGTTTCGCTTCCTCCTTCCACAAAAACAGAATGAACGTTTTTGGCGACAAGAAATTTCAGCAAAGCCTTAATATCTATTTTCTTCCTACCAAAAGACTGAACTTCTATTCCGACTTTCTTAAACCGATTTATCTTAGACACATCAGCCTTCGCACTACAAACAATCATCACATTTTTGCCCTTAAATATCTTGTAATTTAAATTCAAACTAAGAGCTCCATCCAAAACAATTTTTAATATCTTTTTACTTTTGTATTTACCCGACATTTTCAATTCAGGATTATCTACTCTAACAGTATTTGCCCCAATTATCACTGCGTCACATAAACCTCTTTCCATTCGAGCATCTTCTCTCGATTTATCATTCGTAATCCACTTTGATTTATTTGTAGCAGTAGCGATTTTCCCATCAAGACTAATCCCAGCTTTCATTACTAAATAGGGGAGACCATTAGCAATAAATTTTAAAAAAGGCTGATTTATATTCCTAATATCACGAGCTAATTCATCTTTCTTATCTAAAATTTCCACTTTAATTCCGGCCTTTTTTAAAGCAAAAACGCCCTTCCCAGAAACTTTATCAAAAGGATCCAACATTCCTACAAAAACTTTTCTTATTCCAGATTCTATAATCGCCGAAGTACAAGGAGGGGTTTTCCCAAAATGGCAACAAGGCTCAAGAGTTACATATAAATCAGCTCCCTTTAAAAGAACCTTATTTTTAATATTTTTAAGCGCTACGATTTCCGCATGATCACTTCCAGCTTTTTTATGCCACCCCTCTCCAATAATTTTCCCATCACGAACAATCACAGCTCCAACACAAGGATTAGGAGAGGTAAACCCTTCACCTTTTTTAGCCAATATCAAAGCTCTATGCAAAAATTTTAAATCCATATCAGACATTTTTTAAGAGATGTCCCATCTGATCCTTTTTGGTTTTTAGATATTTTTTATTTTTTGCACCAGGCTTAATTTCCAACGGAATCCTTTCTACTATATTGATTCCATATCCTTCCAATCCAACTACTTTAGTAGGATTGTTAGTCATTAAACAAATCCTCTTAAGACCAAGATCAACTAATATCTGAGCACCAATTCCATAATCTCTTAAATCAGGAAGAAATCCCAGTTTCACGTTAGCAGAAACCGTATCGTAACCTTTATCCTGCAAAGCATACGCTTTAACCTTATTAACAAGCCCAATTCCGCGCCCTTCCTGCCTCATATACAAAAGAACTCCACTCCCATTTTTTACAATTTTTTTAAAAGCAGCATCCAATTGAAGGCCACAATCACATTTTTGAGATTTAAACACCTCCCCGGTAATACATTCGCTATGGACTCTAACCAAAACCGTTTTCTCTTTTTTAATATCACCTTTAATCAAAGCAATATGTTCAGATTTATCAACCTTACTACGATAAACCTTCATCACAAAATCCCCATATTCAGTTGGCAAAGTAGCTTTTGCAACCATTTCAACAAGTTTTTCCTTATCTCTACGATATTTAATTAAATCCTTGATCGTAATAATCATAAGCTGATGCTTTTTCGCAAATTTCAAAAGTTCATCACGTCTCATCATCTCGCCTTTATCATTGGCAATTTCGCAAATCGTACCTGCCGCCACAAATCCAGCCATTTTCGCCAAATCTGTTGCCGCCTCCGTATGCCCAGCTCTCACTAAAACACCACCGTCCCTGGCCCTCAAAGGGAAAACATGTCCAGGTTTCACAAAATCACTTTCTCTAGATTTTAAATTAGCAATAGCCTTAATAGTTTTAGCCCTATCAGACGCAGAAATTCCCGTACTAACTCCCTTTTTAAGATCGACTGAAACCGTAAAACTGCACTTATTAGATTCTTCATTAATCTCAACCATTGGATCAAACCCTAATCTCTTTGCTATTTCCAAATCAACTGGAACACAAATAAGACCCCTGCCTTCTTTTGCCATAAAATTCACACTTTCAGGAGTAACCTTTTCTGCAACCATCATTAAATCTCCCTCGTTTTCACGATCTTCATCATCAACAATCACAATCATCCTCCCAGCCTTAAGGGCCTTGATTGCCTCCTCAATTTTATTAAATTTCAACATTTATTCGAAATAGGGGACAGTTACTAGATCCCAAAACGAACAAATTGCTTTATCTTAGCATCTCCAAGAATCTGTTCAATTGTTTTTTCAGGATCTTTAACAAACACTTGTTTCAACAAAGCATTTTCTTCTCTGAATTTTTTTTCTTTTCCAATCATAATTTTCTCAACAATCTCAGCAGGCTTGCCTTCATTTTTCAATTGTTCAGTCCAAATTCCTTTCTCTCTATCAACCAAATCCTGAGCTACTTCATCAGGAGAAATCACTCTTGGATTAGTAGCCGCAGCATGCATTGCAATATCTTTAGCCAATTCCTCAGTCCCTCCTTCAAGAGAAACTATTACACCAATTTTCTTATTAGAATGAATATAAATACCAATAGTTGAACCTTCTACCAAAACCATATTTTCAACCTTGATATTCTCTCCAACTTTCAACATATAATCCTTAATTTCAGAAAATTCTCTATCAGCCACTCCCACAGATCCATTCAAAACTTTTGCAACAATATCATCAGCCATCTTCATAAACTCATCACTTCTGGAAACGAAATCTGTTTCACATTCCAATTGAATCATTGCAACTTTTCCAGCACCAGAG
>JBAYNL010000144.1:0-2740 GCA_041678805.1 Candidatus Altimarinota bacterium
GGAACTTCCATTTTTGGAAATTTGCTAATGACAAATGCTTTTTTTGTCGGTTCAAAAATCATTTTTTGTTTTTTTGAAAACTTTACCCATTCCAAATGATCGACTAATGAAAGAGTCCATCTATTTCGATATTCGGGATGGCTTAAGGTAATTTTGTGTTTCAATGCTTCTATTATTCCGGGTTTTTGAAGCTCTAGTTCTTCTTTCGTGAGAGTTGGTTTTGATGGAATTAGGCTAATTGTGATGGTATGACCATCGATTTTTCCAAGGGCATTATTTAAACTTTTTATCAGGGCTTCTTTGTCGAGAACTAGCCCGTCTTTACTCTCTGTTACTTGAAGTTTTCCCTGTTTATCAAATTGGTACCAAGCATTTACGGCCTTTAGAGTTGATAAAGAAAATTCTTTATTTAATTTATCGACCAAGACTTCTTGGTCTATGGAAATTATGAAAGGTGTTTCAAATTTTTCTTTTGAAGAAATAATATATTTCAAAATATCAGCATGTGTTTCGTTTATTTTTTTTGCTTTTTGAACAGTGTTATCAGTTAAAAAAGTAACGCCGAGATCTTTAAGGGCAATTTCTTTTGTCGTTCCATCTAGTTTGATTGTTAGCGGAATTTTTGAATACTCCGCGATGGAATTTTCTAACAAAGAGGTTGTGGCGGATATTGATTTTCGGGAAACGTCTATCCCTCCAATTTCTGTTCCAATAATAAATCTACTGTAGACAAATATTTTAATTAAAACTGTGAATATTAAAACTGTTATCGCGATAAAGGTTATCAGAAAGGCGATATCTATAAATTTTGCGGATAATGATTTATTAGCGCTCTGATCTTTTATTTTTTCCATTATTTTTGATATTCTTCCATTTCGTTAGGAATCTCTTTGGCTTCATGAGTTAATCCTTTATCTTTTTTTCTAAAAATTCCTAGAAATTTTCTTAGTATTGTTTTTGAGGCGTCTTTGGTTTTTTTTAATTCTTCGATTACTTCTTCTTTTATGTTTTCATCTTTTTTTCCACGAACAGAGGCTCCAATAACGGATCCGATAGCACCTCCAATTATGGCGCCCATTACCACTTTATCGAAAATTCTTCTTTTCTTTTTTGGGTTTTCTTCTGTCATGAAATGAGGGTGTTAGATTATTGAGCGATTTCGGTATGCTTTGTTCTTCTAATAATATTTACCTTAATTTTTCCTGGATAACTCAGCTCTGTCTCAATTTTCTTTGCAATGTTTCCAGCCAAGGGAAGCATTGTTTCATCTTTAATTACGTCTGGATCAACCAAAACTCTAACCTCTCTTCCGGCAGAGATTGCGAAAGAATTTTTAACTCCTTCGAATGATTCTGCAGCGCTTTCCAAAGCTTCCAGTCTTTCTAAATATTTACTAATAGATTCTTGTCTAGCCCCTGGTCTTCCTGCTGAAATCGCGTCTGCCGCCTTAACAATTAAAGCTTCTGGAGTTTCGAGAGGAGCGGATTCGTGATGAGTCCAAGCCGCGTGTACTTCTTCTGGCTTGAAGTTATATTTCTCCATTAATTCTTTCGTCAAAAAGTCGTGAGTTCCTTGGACATCTGGGTTTTGATCAATAGCTTTTCCAAGATCGTGTAAAAATCCCGCTATTTTGCAGGTTTCCACGTTCAATCCAAGTTCGCTTCCAATCATGGTTGCCGCCCACGCTACTTCCATAGAGTGCTTCATGATGTTTTGGCCATAACTTGTTCTAAACTGTAAGCGTCCGATGGTTTTCACAAGTTCTTTATCTAGATTTTTCAAGCTTAATTTTGTAACAACGTCGTTTCCTATTTTAAATAATTCCTTATCCAGATCTTCTTCTGATTCTTTAATTTTTCTTTTAACAACTGTTTCGTCGATGTCTTCTCTTACTTTAATTAATTTTTCGATCGTCATTTGGGCGATCCTTCTATTAATAAGGTTATAACAAGAAATACTAATAGTGTTTGGAAGGTCATTAAAGATAACATCTACGTCTAATGCTTTTTCGAGCTCCTCTATATTTCTTCCCTCTTTTCCAACTATCTTCCCTTTAATGTGATCTTGAGGAACTGTGATTTGTAAAATTCTACTCTCTACTGATGTTGGTGAACTTAATCTTTGAATAGTGTTTGTTAAGATTCTTTTAGCTATTTTTACGGCGTTTTCTTTTAAGTCTTCTTCTAGTGTGATGATTCTTTCTTCATTTTCTTCCTCGAGTTCTTTTCTGTATTGGTTGATAATTCTTTCTTTTACTTCTACCGGAGTTAAGCCTGTTTTGGTTGATAATTGTTCTAGGCTTTCTTTTTCGGCTCTTTTTATGTTTGCTTGGGTGCTTTGAGCCTCTTCTTTTAAAGAAGCTTCTTTTAATTTTATTTCATTATTTCTAGTTTCTTTTTTCTTGATAACCTCCTCTTTAAAATCTAAAGCTTCTTTTAGTTTTTTTGCTCTTTCCTCTCTTTTTAAAACATCTTCTTCGAATAAGCTTTTTGTTCTCTCTACT
This sequence comes from Candidatus Altimarinota bacterium, assembly GCA_041678805.1. GTDB lineage: Bacteria > Patescibacteriota > Gracilibacteria > UBA1369 > LOWO2-01-FULL-3 > CAINDQ01. The sequence goes on from JBAYNL010000144.1 coordinate 2,504, forward strand.
CTTTTTTTAGTATCTTCTAAAACCGTTTCTGCCTCTTTTTTGCTTTTTGAAAGTATTTCCTCCGAATCTTTTACTTTTTCGTTATAATCAAAGAGTTTCTTTTTACTAAAAATAATCGAGCTAACAAAAAGACTTACAATTAATGTCCCCACTCCTGTTAATAACCATGTTGTCATGTTTTTGATTGTTTTACGTATTTACTTACTTTTACTCTTAATTAAGTGTGGAAAGGATACC
>JBAYNL010000145.1:0-2737 GCA_041678805.1 Candidatus Altimarinota bacterium
AAATCAGAGATTTTTACGATGGAATCTTTATCTACCAAAAGAGAACCAAGAGTAGACCTCTCTGCCTCCAAACTATGTGGCGGTACGTAGCTTTTATCAGCCATTTTTCTTTAAATTTAAGCCCTTTTTCCCTCGGGCTTTGAACTATACTGAAAGGCCTTTGATTATTCAAGAACATATTTTAGGAAAATTTTAAAAAGATTTTACAATTGGCGAATATATTGTACTCATGAATAACCAATATATCGGAAAGTTAGGAGAGCAGTACGCCGAAAAGTTTTTGATTAGTCAAAACTACAAAATTTTAGAAAGAAACTTCAGATCTAAATTTGGAGAAATAGACCTAATCGCTTTTGATTATTCGAAAAAGGAAATAGCCTTTGTAGAAGTCAAAACAAGAACCGGAACATTTTTCGGAGAGCCGGAAGATGCCGTAACCCGATTAAAAGAGAGAAAAATTATAAAAACGGCATTATATTTTCTAAATTCAGCAACAAAAAAAGAGTCTTTGAGTTGGCGAGTCGATGTAATTGCCGTAAAATTAAACAGACAGAATAAACTCAAAGGAATCACTCATTTTAAAAACATTTCATTAGCACATGGAACCTGACTATCTGGATATAAAAATGGAACGTCGCAGACAAATATTTTTTGGGGTAATTATCGCTCTAGTGGTTGGATTTTCAGTAATTTACTACTTCTGGGGAAGCATTATTAACAGAGGAACGCTTTTAATATACATGGAGCCTCCATTTACTGCAGATTTTTATGAAAGAAAAGAGGTCGTCGAGTGTACGCAGTCTCCTTGCAAGATAGTTCAGCCAATGGGAGTTAAAAGTTTTTTCATAAGCAAGGAAGGTTACGAAACATTTTTCACTTCAGAAGAAATAAAATTATGGAGAACAGTGGAAAGAAAAATTGACATGAAAATGAATCCTCACTTTGCAAAAGTTGAAGAAGCTCCTGTGGAAGCAAGTTTCAAATACGATTTTGCAGTGGATCCTTCCAATCAGATGCAAAAATTATTTAACAGCGATAATGCTGACCAGAAAGCCATTATTTATTTCCCCAATGCCTTAACTTCACCTGCCGCATTTGGAGATGACAAAATGATTTTGGTTATCGATAGAGCTGATTCATCGGCTGTTTATAAAGTAAATGCCAAAGAAAAGAGCAAACAGCAGCTTGGAAATATTCCTCAATTCAAAAATATAATTTCCGGAAAATGGAGTAATGATGGTAAGTTTTTCGTGGCTTCCATGCTAAGACAACAAAATCTTTGGATAATGAATGAATCCGGAGTTATAGAACAAACTAATCTTAAATCAGATATCAATTTGGCAACATGGAGAAAAGAACATGAAATGATTTTAGTCACAGGGAGCATGGCAACATTATACGATCCCATAGCCAAAACACAGGAGTCAATAACCTTAGACAAATCGTTCTCGGAAGATCCATCTAAAATAATTTCCGTTAATAAAGGCGAAAATCTTTACGTCCAGGCCGGCGAATTTTTCTATCAATTGATTTTAGAATAATTTTATAAAAATTTTAAGAATGGCTGTCATGATGAAGTCTTACTTTTTAAAAGTACCACCATGACTGCCAAAATCTATTCTTGTTCCTTTACCGGACTAGAATGTCACATTATTGAAGTCCAAGCCGATATTTCACAGGGCTTAAGTGCGTTTTCAATCGTTGGGATGGGGGATGTCTCTGTCCAAGAATCAAAAGAAAGAATCAGATCCAGCATCAAAAATAGTGGACTAATTTATCCTCAAAATAAAAAAACAATCAATTTGGCCCCAGCCCAATTGAGGAAGCAGGGAACACTTTTTGATTTGCCAATTGCAATTAGTTTATTAGTTGCCAGTGGGCAAATCACGGGAGGAATTTTTGATAAAAGTATCATAATAGGGGAGCTCTCTTTAAATGGACAGCTCAGGGCGGTAGATGGAGTTTTAGCGATTGTTCAATATGCAAAAAGACAAGGATTTAAGAGCGTTTTTTTGCCAAAGGGGAATGCGTTGGAAGGAAGTTTTATCGAAGGAATAAATATTTATCCGGTAGAGAATTTAAAAGAATTAGTGGCATTTTGCAGGAGAGAAATCCAAATCGGTATATACCAATATCACAAAATCAATAAAGGAGGATGTGGTTTTACCGACACAGAAAATTCATATCTTTTTTCTCAAATCGTCGGTCATGAAAAAGCCAAAAGAGCGCTTGCCATAGCGGCTAGCGGAAATCATCACATTCTCTTTAGAAGCAGCCCGGGATGCGGGAAAACAGTTCTCTCTAGAGCTTCCAGAGATCTTTTAACCAAAATGACAGAAGAAGAAATTATAGAAACTACCAAAATATATTCTGTAGCAGGTTTATTAAATCGAGATAATCCGATGATTACAAATCGGCCATTTAGAGAGGTGCATCACACTGCATCATCTGTCTCCATTATCGGTGGAGGGGGAATAAATCCTAGGCCCGGAGAAATCTCGTTAGCTCATAATGGAGTTTTATTTTTAGATGAAATTACCGAGTTCCCAAGCCATGTTTTGGAAGCTTTAAGACAACCTCTAGAAGATAAATATATTCACATTAATCGAGCCAATTTTTCGGTGAAATTTCCCTGTAAATTTATTTTGATTGCCACCATGAATCCTTGCCAATGTGGCTACAATTACGATAAAAAAATAAAATGTATTTGCACAGAAGCACAATTAAATCATTATCA
>JBAYNL010000146.1:0-2722 GCA_041678805.1 Candidatus Altimarinota bacterium
ATATCACTTACTAGTGCTTTTGGCTGAAAAAGAAGTTGAGATAAATGACGTTATGAAGGAACTTGGTAAAAGGCATAATAAATAATCCGAATAATTTAATTGACAGCCATTAATAGGTCGTGTATTATCGCACTAGTTTAATAGTACGTATAATGCTTAGTAAATTGTCTTCTCAAAATAAGATCTCGTGGTGGACTTTAAAGTCGCGTTGGCGGGACTGATTTTTGCTTATGTATGAGCTGTAAAATCCCTGCCGGTCGGGGATTTTTTATTTATTAATTTATTTAAAATGTTTGCCCAGTTAAGTCTAATAGATATAGAGAGTCTAAAAATTCATGAAATGATTAACCTTCGTCATCTTTGTGATTTGCAGAAACAGATCTCGAAAGATGGCTGTATTAAAGTGCCTATTATTGTAGATAAAAAAAGCCTGGTTGTATTAGATGGGCACCATCGATTGAATTGTTGCAAAAATTTGGGATTCAAAAAAATACCCTGCATGCTTGTAGACTATATTGCTGATCCCGAAATTCGCGTTTATTCTCGTCGTAAAAGTTTTGAGATTACAAAAAAAATTGTGGTAGCTGCTGGCTTAACTGGCTCGCTATTTCCTCAAAAAACAACTCGTCATTTCGTTCCATATAAATTTAAAAATGTTTTTATTCCTTTAACCTATTTACAATGAAAACTTACATTCAGTATCTGGAGCCAAAAGAAAGACCAACCTCTTTCTACAATATCATTCCCGATATTGAGAATTTTCTAAAAATTGAAATCCCTCCAATTTTGCATCCAGGGACAAAACAGCCTATTACGCCTGCCGATTTGGCTCCTCTCTTTCCAATGGAGCTAATAAAACAGGAGGTAAGCCGAGAAAAGGAAATCGCAATCCCAGAAGAAATTCAGGAAATTTATGAAACTTATCGTCCAACTCCGATGATTAGAGCAGCACAACTTGAAAAAGTTTTAGATACTCCTGCTCATATTTATTTCAAATATGAAGGGACTACTCCTAGTGGTAGTCACAAAATTAACACCGCTTTACTTCAGGCATACTATTCTAAAAAAGAAGGTGTTAAAAAAATTGCGACTGAGACCGGTGCCGGACAATGGGGTACGGCTTTGAGTATTGCCTGCTCTCATTTTGGGCTTGAATGTCAGGTTTTTATGGTTAAGACCAGTTATCAAAGTAAGCCGTATCGTCGAGAAGTAATGAGACTTTTTGGGGCAAACGTGATTCCGAGTCCAAGTCCATTGACTGCTTGTGGGAGAAAATTTCTGGAAGAAAATCCTGATTGCCCTGGATCTTTAGGTATGGCTATAAGTGAAGCTGTTGAGATCGCCGCACAAAATGATGATACCAAATATGCTTTGGGAAGCGTGCTAAATCATGTCCTTCTTCATCAAACTATTGTGGGATTGGAAGCGAAGAAACAAATGGAAAAATTTGGAGAATATCCTGATGTTGTGATTGGGTGCTTTGGAGGAGGCAGTAATTTTGCGGGATTTGCCTTTCCTTTTGTGCATGATGCTTTTAGGGGTAAAAAAATCAGATTTATCGCTGCAGAACCAGAAGCTTGTCCAAAATTAACTAAAGGAAAATATGAATATGATTTTGGAGATAGCGCGGGGATGACTCCTTTGATTAAGATGTTTACTTTGGGCCATAATTTCATGCCAAGCCCAATTCACGCTGGAGGACTGAGATATCATGGAGCCGCTCCGTTAGCCAGTATTTTGAAAGATCAGGGGCTTGTGGAATCTGTAGCATATCCTCAACTCGAGACCTTCAAAGCCGCTCAAATATTTGCGAAAGCTCAGGGAATAATTCCAGCACCGGAATCTGCCCATGCAATTAAAGCGGCAATTGATGAAGCCTTAAAGGCAAAAAAAGAAGGTTCTGAAAAAGTTATAATTTTTAATTTATCAGGACATGGACACTTTGACATGCAGGCATATGCCGATTTTTTGGATGGAAAATTAAATCTTAAAGAATAGATTATAATCTATTTTTGTGTATTATTGGATCATGTTGAAATTTTTGAAGAATCTGAATAAAAAGCATCATCCAATCCTTGGAGGAAAAGAAATCTTGAAATATATCGGACCAGGACTATTAGTAACTATAGGGTTTATAGATCCGGGAAACTGGGCTTCAAACTTATCTGCTGGAGCTGATTATGGTTATACCTTGCTGTGGATGATCACTTTGTCTACTTTTATGTTGATCATTTTGCAGCATAATGTTGCCCATTTGGGAATTGCCACGGGACTTTGTTTGGCTGAAGCAACTAGTGTTTATCTAAAACCAATTTATTCTAAACCTATTCTTTTTTCGGCCATGTTAGCTTCTATTTCGACGTCTTTGGCTGAGATTTTGGGAGGGGCGATTGCCTTGGAAATGTTATTTGATATTCCTGTTAAAATTGGAGCAATAATAGTCTTGGTATTTGTGATAATTATGCTTTTTACAAATGGCTATAGAATAATTGAAAAGTGGATTATTGCTTTTGTATCAATCATCGGAATTGCTTTCATTTATGAGCTTGCACTAGTAAATATTGACTGGGGAATCGCTGCTCGGTCTTGGGTGACTCCCTCCTTTCCAGAAGGATCAATGGTTATTATTATGAGTGTTTTGGGGGCTGTTGTAATGCCTCATAATTTATTTTTACATTCAGAAGTTATTCAAAGCAGAAAGTGGAATTTACAAGATGATAAA
>JBAYNL010000147.1:0-2690 GCA_041678805.1 Candidatus Altimarinota bacterium
AAACTTCGCGCAGAAGTTCACAGAGATGGAGATTGGCATAGATCAATAGATATTTGGATTATTAATCCTCAAAATGAGCTCCTTATTCAGAAGCGTGCGATGCAAAAAGAGTCATATCCTGGACTGTGGGAGGTTTCTTGTTCAGGACACGTTGCAGCAGGGGAAGAGAGCCTAAAATCAGCGATTAGAGAGCTTAAGGAAGAATTGAGTGTAGAAGTGGCTCCAACCCAATTACAATTCCTTTTCGAAGATAAAGAAATCAATATTACCAACAATGGCACCTTTATAAATAAAGAATTTAAAGAAATATATCTTTTGAAATTAGACTGGCCCGTGGAGAAATATACAGTCCAAAAAGAGGAAGTAGAAAGCGTAAAATACATTTCTCAAGAGGGATTAAAAGAAGCTCTAAAAATCAATCCTCAAGATTTTGTTCCCCATGATCTCCTTTATGAAAAATTTTTCCAAATTCTTTCCAAAACTATTTAAACAAGTGGAGTACGCTTGTTAAATAATAGTTCATTGTTGCGTCTTGCATAAATCCTGCGGAAATCAATATTCCAACAAGAAATAGAAAATAAATTTTAACTATTTTCTCTATACGCATAGACTAAGTATTTTAAATAGTCGACTGTAGCTGGTAAACCGGGATTGAGCTTATGGCCAAAAGTTTTCCATAAACTATTATCATGCAGCGAAACTGAATAGGGGTACAAAACATTTTCTAAAGGTATGTCTTCAAAATATTGTTCACCAATAATTTTTGATAATTTCATTCCATAAGAATCCAAAACTGCCCTTAGGACATCACCTCTAGTTACAGTCTTTTTTGGCAAGTAGTTGCCATATAAGACACTAGTTCCTGCTACGTCTACGCCAGTATATTCAGTAAAATCTTTCACGAATTCTTCATATGTTAGCTCGGTATATCTCGGGAATTTAACTACATTACTAAATACATAAAATCCATTTTCTTTATTAGTAGCCTTTAAATACAAATAATGTTCATCAATATCAGTGAAGAGATCTTCCGTAAATTTTACGGACAAATTTTCTTTGTCAAAATCTATTTTTTGCCAATTACTTGAAGTAATGATGTCACTATTGTTTTGAGTTCTATAATATCCATAAACACGCCCAAGCCCATAGGCCTCAGCATATTTCAGGCTATCTTCAGGGAAAGAATATTGCCTTGTAGTAAAAATATCAAAATCATAATTTTTAACATCAGGATTATTCTCAAATGTAATTAAAAAAGATTTTTCATCAGAAATACCACTCAAAGAAATGTCCCTAATTTTTGGAGGCAATTCAAGGATGTCAACACTTGCACTATTATTTAATAAATTAGAGTCTGTTTTATCTTTTACATCAACTGCTAAAGTTATTTTTCCCCCGTTGTAATCTCCATCAAAAAGCATCTCGTAGCCACTAATTACATAGGTTCCATCTTTCTGTAAATAGAAGCCTTTTGTAGTATTTTTTACAAAACTAGCTTTCTGATTATGGTCTCCACTTACAACCACATTGGCATTTACCAAAGTTCCTCCATAATTTTTAACCACCAAATCAACCTTATATTTATAGTAATTAAAGCTTGGAGTAGGGTCGTAAATTTTCTCAAAAGAAACATCTGTAATAGCCAAATCAGGCGGAACATCAGTCTCTAAATCTTGATTTACAGCTTTTAGAATGGTTAAGACAGAAGTCTTTAAAAAGCTAGTATTCGTATTTTTTAATATCGAATAATAAATACCTCCCACGAGGCAGAACACTGCTACTAAAGCATAAACTAGTGTTTTAATATTCTTCTTTTGCATTTTGTTTTTATTTTGAATCAATAAATTATAGCAAAAATAAGCCTTTTTATCAACTCCCCAATGTCCGAAACAGGGCTTATTAATAGACTAATTTTAAAAAAAGTGTTCTTATCTTCCATTTTTTTAAGCAACCGACTATAATGGCGGCACTTAAGTTACAAATATGGGTAAATTTGAGGTTGAAGGAGGCATCCCTTTGAAGGGAACGGTACAAGTTGGAGGATCAAAAAATGCGGCTTTGCCGATCATTTGTGCATCACTGCTAACGAAAGAAGAAGTTGTTTTGGAAAATGTTCCGGATATTGAGGATGTTCATGCCATGATCGAGATTTTAAGATCACTTGGTTCAAAAATTTCTTTCAGCAAAAATACGCTAACCATAGATTCAAAAACTCTCAAAAAATCTTCTGCGCTTCCAGAAAATTTGATTAAAAAAATGAGAGCATCAATATTGATTATTGGTCCTTTACTGGCAAGATTAGGCGAAGTGGAAATGGATTTTCCCGGAGGCTGTGTTTTAGGGAAAAGATCGGTGCAAGCACATACCCACGCTCTGAAATGTCTTGGCGCAAAAATTTTAGATGATACTCGTGGATTACATTTAGCGACAAAACAAATAATTGGAGCAACAATAGTCCTTCCGGAATTGAGTGTCACTGCTACCGAAAATGCAGTGATGGCTTCAGTCCTTGCAAAAGGAGAAACAGAAATAAGACTAGCGGCAGCGGAACCTCATGTCCAAGATATGTGTCTTTTCTTGAATAAAATGGGGGCGAAAATTTCAGGGATTGGTACGAACATTTTAAAGATCAAAGGAGTTAATTCTCTCAAGGGAGTAAAATATAAAATCACCGGAGATTATTTGGAAGC
>JBAYNL010000148.1:0-2657 GCA_041678805.1 Candidatus Altimarinota bacterium
ATAAAAAATTTTTAGAGAGAATTAAAAAAGCTAAAGATTAAGTAACTATAAAGATTAAAAAATAATAATATGACACCAGAAAATTATTCAAATGAACTAAAAGTTTCTCTCTCAGGGATTGAACCTAGAGAGATGGATAAAGTGGCTGATAAATACGGCAAAGTGATGGATGCTATAGATATTTACATGACATCCTCTCCGAATGATTTTGAGTTATTAACAAGGAAAGAACAAATTGAAGATGCAAAAGAAGATCTTTTGAAAAAAGGAACTTTAGAGTCGCTTGCCAAGCTCCAAACTGAGCTTATGACTGCTAGTAATTTATTTAATATTACGGATACTACTGAAGTTAAGAGCGAGGAAGCAGATGATGATCTATCAGCTCTTCTTTTTCTTGACCGAGATCTACCTAAGGAGAGACCAGCTGGATTTGCTCGTCTGTCTGAAAAAAGTTCTGCCGAAGAATTCGCTGAATTATATGATCAGGATCAAATTTTAGAAATATTGGGGGCCTTGGCTGATCAGCAGGAGAAACTCCCTGAATCTACAAAAGCAAAATTGGGACAAGTGGCTATTCTAGGGATTATCTTATCCGCAGAATTGTCCGAGTTTAAAGAAGATGATAAGGATGAACGTAAAACGGATTTGATTTCTGCAAATGAAGAAATTTTAAAACTAAAAGAGCTTGTCATTACAAAACCTGATGCGGACTTTAATAGTTTAATGAGTTCCGCTCTTCATAAGACCTTAGCTGATTGCGATGGAGACTATGATCTTATTGATAAAAGCGGCAATATTAAAGTCGCGACTTCCATTGCCGAATTAAACAAACAGCACTTAGCATTGATTGACAATCTTATTGGTAATAAGAAATATGATCATTCTCAAAGGCTAATGGAGGATGTTCTTCTTGCTCCATCTTTCAATAAAAAATCCAGAGAGATTAGTTCCGATCGATTGATGGTTTTAGATAGTCAAGCGAGTTCTCAGGCTGCAAAATATGTAGATCAATATCGTGGTGCCTGGATGAATCCATCCGCAGAGATGATTGCGAAAGGGGCAAAGCCTTTGACTAATAAACAAGTGATTCAATTAAAAATTGTATTTGAGAATATGATTTTTGATCAAAAGAAAAAAGAGGAAGCTGGTAAAATGTTGAACGCTTCAGACTTTTCAACTCCTTTGGAAAAAGAAGTTTATGAAAAGTACAATGCAATGCTTGATCCTCATGATGAGTGGTTTACAGCTAAAGACGCTAATGTTGATTGGGCTTTAAGGGAAATTGCCATTAATGCTCCTTTGATTATTATATCTGGAGGAATGGCAAGTATTTTTAGAATGGGTCTTTCTGCAGTAACAAGATCAATTTTATTTTCAGCAAAATTTGCTGGAATTATGAGAAAAGCAGGATTGGTTATCGACGCAAGTGAAGCCGTAATAGCTACTGGAAGCCTTGGAAGAGGAGTTTTATTTGCAGGAGGATTGGCCGCCGCTGGATCGGAAGCTTTGGCTTTCGACTATGCTTATATGGGAATCCAAGGGGAATGGTTGCATAAACAACCAGGATGGGTTACCCAAGTTCTATGGACGGGATTGACCCTTGGAGCTTTCAGATTTACTGGGAAGCAAGCTAATGTTTTAGATAAATTACTTACTGAAAATATTACTAAGTTCCCTGATAAATCTTTCCAAAAGATTCTACAGAAAGTCCTAGTTCATGGATCAACTGGAACCGCTACGATGTTGGCCATAGGCGCGATTCAACAGGGCGTGATGGTTGGAGATTTCACGGATTACAACTTTGCCACGGAATTATTTAGAGCTCTTGTTTCTATGGGAGCCTTAACTGTCGTTGGGGCCGGAACAAATAAATTTATTGAAATTGGTAAAAAACGTTTTTCTCCTAGAAGAACACCTCCTGCAGGAGGTGGCGGAGGGAAAGGTCCCGAGGGAGGTAGAGAGCGCGCGCGAAGAAAACCTTTTGAGGTTGGAAAAGCTAGAGGAGTGGAGACTGCTCCTGATGGAACAATGATGGTAAAGGGTGTAGCTAATAGCTTATTTTTGAGACTTAGATTAACAAGGGAAGGATATAAAATTGAAAAAACTCCTGAAGGAATTAGAGCCACCTCTAAATCTGGTGAAGTTGTTGAGGTTAAATCTTCTCCTGAAGTTAGGGCTTTTGAGGCTAAGGTTGGAAGAATTTTAACTGAACTTGGTTCTTTAAAAAATCCAACCGATGCTCAGGTTAAAGGAGTTATGGGAAGATTAATGAAAGTACTTCTACCTATGATATTGTTGTTTAGTTCTGGATGCGGAGCTAGCAAGACAGCGGAAGGTGTTAGCAAGACATGGGAAGGTCTTAAAGCAATTCCCGAGGGATTTGATAGCCTTGGAGGGGGGATTACCGGAGTTATTAGTGGTGTTGGGACTTTAGGACAAGTCGTTATTCTTATTTTGGGAGCTGGACTGACTGTAAAAACATACCCTTCACTTGCAAAAGGATTGAGGATGTTAAACAATGCCGTTTCCAAAAGTAGTATCTATAAACTAGTTGACTCTTCTGCTAATCAACTCTCTGGATTAGGAGGAAGTGGTCCTAATGCAACAAGAGTAAGAAAATTGGGAGAAATAATCGCTAGAGGAGGAACTCTTCCTGA
>JBAYNL010000149.1:0-2641 GCA_041678805.1 Candidatus Altimarinota bacterium
AGGTCTGCAGGGGCATCAGTATCGGTAGCGGTAGCTTGTTTTAAAAATACAATAGCTTTGTCTTCTTCTCCTCTGGTCCAAGTAACAGTAGCGTCTGCTATTCCGGAAGATAAAGTTACGCTGGAAGCTTGAGTTGTAGGGACGTCGACAGCAGTCGTGAGGAGAGTGCTGCTTGGAGCGTCGGTTAAAAGATATTCTTCGTATCCTGAGGAACCATTATATTCAAAAACTTGAACTATATATGTGACGTTTGGTTCAAGATTAGTAACAGTGACGCTGCTGTAGGAGCTATTGTAAACAGTATACCAACCGGTACTTGGGGCTATTTCTTCTCCGCTTCCAAAAGCAGTGTTTGCGGTGTAGTATTCGTGATTAGATGGTGCAGCGGTGCCTTCACCAGCTTTTTTCATGAATACAGCTCTGCTTCCGCCGTTTCCACTTGACCAACTTATATTCATATCGTATCCGCTGTTTGAAAGGCTCAAGCTTGAAGCGGGAGTGGTTGGTGCTACGTAAGCAGTTGTGACGTTGGTTATGGAATTGCCACTGGCAACTGTTGTTAAATAATTTTTATATCCTGAAGGGCCATTATATTCGAAAGATTGGATAAGATAAGAAGTTCCGGGCTTGAGACCGTATACCCAAACGCTATTACTGTAATCTGAGGTGGTCTCATAGACGGCATACCAGCCGGTGCTTCCAATTGGATCCCCACTTCCAAAAGTAGAAGAGGTATCATAATCAGTTGTGTCGACTGGAGCGGCATCTGTTGATGAGGTAGCTTCTTTCATGAAGATAATTCTTCCGTCTCCATTTGCTGGATCAGTAGGGTAAGTCCATTGGATACCCATACTGGCATAATCTGTACTCGAAATACTTAATCCGGAAGTTTGTAGAGTTGGTTCAGATGGAGTCCCTGTTATTTGTGCCGCTGATGGGTTATTGAGGCCTGTAAGGTCGGTAAAATAATCGTAGGAATAGTCTGGACTACTGTATTCATATTCAAAAACTTGGACTATATAGTTAGATTCTGGATCAAGATCGGTAACTGTGACGGTGGTGGTTGCGCCAGCAGTTCCAGTACTATTATAAATAGTATACCAACCGGAAGATCCTATTTGAGATCCCTTGCTGTATTGGGAGAAAGAAGTGCTTGCATAATAGGAGTTTCCATCTACAGGGATGGCATTGGCGGATGTGCTGGCTTCTTTCATAAAGGCGACTCTTCTGTCGGAATTTCCATTAGTCCAAGCTATATCCATCTGATTATGGGTAACATTTGAAAATGTTATGTTTGAAGATTGAGTAGGAGCAATTGTTGCTTGACTGCTTGGGTTATTACTTGTTCCGGCAGTTGTTAAATAATCTTCATATCCTGCGGGGCCATTATATTCAAAAACTTGTACTAGATAATTGGTTTCAGCAGTGAGTCCGGTAATGGCGATAGAACTTCCGGATCCGTTATAAACGGTATACCAACCATCTCCCGGAGAAGTACCGCTGCCAAATGTTGAGTTAGAGCTATATGTTGTTCCATCGATTGGCGTAAAGCTGTCTGACAAACTAGCTTGTTTCATTAAGACAAGTTTATGTTCGCCGTATCCGTCTCCAGTAGTTCCACTAGTCCAATTTGCGGTCATTCTGTTATAGCCAACACTTGTAAAAGTTAAATCATAGGATTGGACAGAGGGGGTGACAACAGCTGGAGTTGTATAGGTGGCTGGATTATTTGTGGCGGTATTAGTAAAATACTTTATTGATGAATTATCTATTCCCTTATTATATTCAAAAGATTGTACTATATAATTGGTTCCCGGTGTAAGACCGCTGATATTAAAAGAATTGGAATAAGTGCCGTCGCTATAGGTGTTATGGATAGCGCGCCAACCATCTCCTAAGTCTGTGCCGTTACTGAATGAATGACTACTTGAATAATTAGTTCCGTCTACCGGAGTAAAGGTGCCAGTACTTCCTTCTTTCATAACTATAAGTCTGTGATTACCATTTCCGTTGGTCCAGCTAATATGTCCATTGGTGTATTTGTCATAGGTAGGGCTGGGGTCTGCTATTGTTATGTCATAAGTTTGTTCAGTAGGAGTTTCTATGGCGGCAGAAAATTTGATATTATCAACCCATATGGGGTTAGATTCGTAAACATTGCTGTAAAAACTCCATTCGAAAGTGTGAGTTCCTGCAGAAATATTATTCGTTACTTTAGTCCATTCGTAAGCGTTAGTTGTGCCACTTCCTGAACTATCTATCATTGTGTACACAGTGCCGGGACTTTGCATTTTGACGTAATAGGTTAGTTGTCCCGCAGGCATGTTGGTTAAGGTTAGAGACATTCTAATATTCCCATAACTGGAAACGCTAGCCTTAACGGAATAGGTCCCTTCCTGGGCGTAGTCCGAGGCTCTTGTCCATGGCGATGTCGATGTCCACATCGAAGGGAAATTGGTTGTCGTTTCAAAATCTTCTGTTGAGTAATCATTGTAACTTGCTCCATAAGCTAGATTTGCATTTAAGCTAATGAAGGCTAAGAAACAGAAGATCATTAGGCCTAAAAATTTTATTACTTTACTGCCATTATAAACGATAGCATTCATAGGTTTGAGGGTGAATGAAGTTATTTTATTATGAA
>JBAYNL010000150.1:0-2620 GCA_041678805.1 Candidatus Altimarinota bacterium
TAAAAACTACTCTGCCTCCTTTTTCGCGCTACTATCATCATCCTCAAGTCTTTTAGGAGCACTCCATCTTTTTATCTTCTCGGTAATAATTTCAACCTTCTCACTATATCTTTCACGGGAAACTTTCTTAATCTTATCCAAATGATCTTCTTCTAAATCCAATTTCGGAGGAGGAAGCGTCGCTAAAGAGAATGTCCTCGTAGGCATACCATCAACCAAAACTCTAGAATAAGCATTATATTTACTCAAGGAAACAAGATCTGGAGGCAGAACTTCTTCTCCAAATTGCTGAGAAATATACTCCGCATCATCAAATCCAACCTGGAAAGACAAAATAGTTCCAACGTTACCAAACACCGCATCCCTAACCTCTTCGGGCATCTGAGCGATATACTGATTAGCCATCGTTAAATTGAGATGATACTTTCTGGCTTCAGACAAAATAGTCGCAAAAGCTTCAGTCGCAAAATTTTGGAACTCATCAACATATAAATAAAAATCTTTTCTTTCTTCCTCCGGAATATTCGCCCTGCTCATAGCATCAAGCTGGAATTTTGTAACAAACATTGAACCGAGTAAAGAAGAATTATCCTCTCCAATTCTTCCCTTCGAAAGATTCACAATCACAATTTTTCCTTTATCCATGAAAAATCTCAAATCAATCGTACTCTTCGGCTGACCCACAATATTGCGAATCGTAGGACTGGATAAAAACTGACCAACCTTATTTAAAATCGGAGAAATGGCTTCTATCCTAAATTTATCCTGCATTTTTTCAAATTCTTCAGTCCAGAAAGCCTTCACCACAGGATCTTCAACCTTATTCACAACTTTACGCCTGAAATCGGCATCCTGAAGTATTCTAATAATTCCCAGCATCGTTGTCCCCGGATATTCCAATAATGCCAAAATTGTATTACGTAAAATATGTTCCAACCTTGGTCCCCAACTTTCCGCATAAATTTTCTTAAAAATGCCCACAAGTCCGCTACAAATAATCGAATTAAAAGCAGGATCTACATTCTCCAACATATTAAACGCCACCGCATAATCTTTATCAGCTGGATCAATCAAAACTACATCATTAACTCTATTTTTAGGTACAAACTTCAAAACATTCTCAGCTAAATCACCGTGAGGATCAATCACTCCGACTCCCTTTCCCTCCACGATATCGGAATAAATCATGTTTTCCAACAAAGTAGATTTACCCATACCCGTCTTTCCTATGACATAAATATGTCTACGTCGATCCAAAGGTTTAATTCCAAAAGTCTGGTGAAGTCCACGATAATTAGTCTTTCCAATCAATGTAATATCAGGATCCGTCCCCTCCATTGGAAGCGTTGGAGGGGGTTCAAGCTTCTTACTTGTAACCCAATAAATAGTTGGAGTTTTTACCGTTAAATTTGGCATATGATATAAAGTCGCCAACTCTTCACTATTCATAACCATATTTTCATCACTAATAATTCTTTGTTTAAATCTACGCGCAACCATCTCGCCAAAATGGAAATCTCTGATTTCAAAGCCATTAAGTTGCGGAATATTAAACTGTTTAAAGGCACCGGCCAACTCACGAAGTTTTACTTTTGATCTCTCGTTACTATTGTTTTTCGAAGCATAAATAATTCTAACATTTACAGAATAAAGCAGTCTTGCAGCCTTATCCATCGCAGCATCCATAGCCGTTTCACGCTCATGACTTTTAGAAGAAACTTCTTCGATGTCATCCGATGGTGAAAAACTTTTAGCCTCAGCTCCGCTAAATAAATTTCCGGAATCAACCTTTGCAATCACCAAAAGTCCCTGAACCCAAAAAAGAGCATAAACTGGGAAAAAAACTATTTTAGGCCAAAGTTTTCTGGTCACAAAAGCCTTTGCATAAGCCTTTTTAAGAAATTCTATATTTCCCAAAATTCCCTTATTCAAAATTTTGATACACTTCACAAAAATAATACGCCATCGATCAGAAAGCGGAGACACTACTATTTGCACCCAAGCCTGATCCGCAGGATCATCAAATTTCACCAAAGAGGAAGTGATTCCAGCCATAGGATCCACATGAACTCGCGCAATCTTATCTTCATATTGAGAATATCTTTTTATCGGAAAAACATCCGCTTCAATATATTTAAGTTCAACACCAGCGAAATGATAAGAAGGATCCTCCAAGGCATAATCCTTACAATCCTCTATCTCAACATCAGGGTAATTAGCATAAATCTGCCCCTCCACCAAATTTCTCAATTTTTCCGGGAAAGCTACATAAAATTTAATCGTCCTTCCCACACTGGCCACCTCAAAACTAACATGATCGCTGCTATATCCCTTTAGTTTCTCCCACATTGTAAAATGAGTCTGAATACCATGCATCGTCGCAAAAATCTGCTCCGCGACCATTGGACCGGATTCATTCTCTTTTGGAACCCTTACCTGCACTACTGAATATTTCTCCTTAAGTTTTACTCTTGCTGCCTGAATCCTAACAAAAATAGAATACAAAACAATTAGAGCGATAAACCCTCCTAAGTAAGTTCCTATCTGAATTAATACATTTCCCATCGAGAGTAGATTATACCTTATTTTTGCAGACTATCAAAAAATCGTTGTAAAATTA
>JBAYNL010000151.1:0-2607 GCA_041678805.1 Candidatus Altimarinota bacterium
CTGGAATTGCTGGGTGATATTGGAAACAGGAACATTGGTAACAATTTGATATTCCAGATATGGAATTCGTTTTGCCGGAACGCTGTTATCTTTAAGTTCATCAACAGCCATATTTAGAGATAGAACCGGTTTATTTATTGATGTATAGAAAACACCTTGTTCTATTTCTAATCTTAATAAATCACTAAGGTTAATGAAGTTTGAAATGGTTCTTTCTCCTTGTAAATTTTCCTCAAACAAGTAATAAGCAATTTTGCCTATTTTCTGCTCATCAATCTTTACAATACTCCCATTGATAAATCCACTTGTCTTGATTTCTGAACTAACAGGTAAGGCCCATTCTCCAGCAGCGGTCTCATCCGGCAATAAAGCACATGTTTCTGTCATAAAGGCGCCTTGCGGATCAGCAATATTCAACGTGCATTCCCCATTAATTTGCCAGAGGACGAGAGTATCATCGTCGTCAGCCTGAACATTCAGTTGATATCTATCACTATCGATACAAATATCTTCATACATACATTCTGGATTGCTGGTGTTTATCTCTTGTTGCCTCTGATTGGCGGCATTATTTTGGATGAGACATTTGTCACCTCTCTGTCTTATCGGTTTGCAGGGAGTGCGAACGCGAATACTAAGATTTTCAAGACTTCGTTGGGCTCCATCAACTGGACGCTCGCTGCTAGGATTGACTATCCTAATTCCGTCATTTCCGTCTGATTCCCCGTAATACAAAGGAACTACCACTCTGGAACTTAGGTTGCTTCCAAATTTCAGCTTACCCCAATTGCAAGGATGATTGAGAGGATTATCGTTAAAAAAAACTGAACTTTGAGTTAATCTATTTGCTCCAACTGGGCCTGAATAATAGCGCATTAACGCTTCTACTGTTGTGAACTTTACAAGTGGACTGCAATTTATTCCGGCATCACCCGTGTTTGCTTTTGGGACTGTGTACCATTTAGAATTATTATTATTGCCAAATTGGTACGTTACAAGTTCATCACTTTTCCCAGCAATTGAACATCTACTGCCAACAGGAGCGACTTCTGGCACTCTATTTGCATCCGGGTCATTAGCTTGCCGTGGATCAACATTCGCTGCATCTCTTGAGACATTGGCCGCTGAAAGTGAATCATAAACAACATCAAGCACACCGACTTTGCAACCATCTCCTGCAACATTATCTTCTTGATTATTTTCTAATGAAAAACCAGCTTCACCTTCGCTGGCCATGAATAATAATTTTTCTTTTACACTTTCTGCGACCATCTGGGCTTGCCATTGATTTTTGAAAGCTTTGATATTGCTGGTAGTGCTGCGAACAACCATTCCAACTCCCACCGCAAAAACAATTAACAAAGCGGAAAGACCCAATCCGACAATAAGAGTAGCACCCTTTTTATGGATGGATTTCTTGAATAATTTTATAAGTGCCTTGAAGGACATTTTTTTGTTTTATTTCGTTTATTATTATACCAGAATTCAGATGGTTTAGGCAAATATAGAGTTACTTTCCAGCCACCACCAACACGAATTCACCTTTCGGATTTTTTTGTTTGAAATGTTCTAAAGCTTCTGAAGTTTTCATACGGAGAGCTTCTTCATAGATCTTTGTAATTTCACGACACACCGCAATTTCACGATCACCGAGATACTGAAGAATATCAGAAAGAGTTCTTAAAATTCGATGTGGAGATTCAAAAATCACAATTGTCCTTTCTTCTTCCGCGAGAGATTTCAATAAAGTTTGGCGACCTTTTTTTACTGGCAGAAAGCCAAGATATAGAAATTGATGCATCGCTTTTCCACTCATTACAATGGCAGCAAGGAGACTTGATGCTCCAGGAATTGGAGAAATTTGGACACCTTCTTCGATCGCTCTTTTGATTAGAGCATAGGCGGGATCGGAGATTCCAGGGGTCCCGGCGTCGGAGACAAGTGCGATTGATTTTCCTTCCTTCAACATCTCGATTAATTTCTCGAGTTTCATGTCTCCACTATATGAATGAAAACTTAAAACCGGAGTTTTAATTTCGTATTTATTTAGCAAAATCCGTACGTGACGGGTATCTTCCGCGGCGATACAGTCAGCTTCTTTTAGGGTTCTAATAGCCCTTAAAGTGATGTCCTCAAGATTACCAATCGGAGTTGAGACGATGTATAACATTTTAGAAAAATTTTAAGATTATTTAATAAAATCTATGCAAATATATTTTTTTTGCTCTCCGTGATCGCTGGTTTTTTTACGTAAATTGGTTCGACGATTGGAACTGGTTTAAGCATTCCCGAATCTATTTTCGCAATAACTTTCTGAATAATTTCACCGAATGATTTTTTGATTTCTAAATATTCAAATTCCTCCAAAGTTTTCTTTTGTTCTTTCGAAATATCTCCAAAAAATTTGATAATTTTATGTTCCTTTAAATAGCCATTTAAATCGGGGAGATTTACTAATGTCGCCTTGGTGGCTGTCTCCAAATTTTGGCTTACATATACGCCTTTGCTACCTGCAAAGATCAAGAGAGCCAGTGATTCTAATTTTGAGATTTCAGAGTCCGAATCTTCCAAGGATGCCCATAAATATTCGCAAGTATCGATTCCAAA
>JBAYNL010000152.1:0-2566 GCA_041678805.1 Candidatus Altimarinota bacterium
AAGAGAGAAGACCGATTTAGACACTTCTATGTAATTGGACAAACCGGTACTGGTAAATCCTCTATTTTACAGGTAATGATTCGGCAGGACTTAAAAAATGGAGATGGGATGTGCGTAGTTGATCCGCACGGATCTTTGATCGAAGATATTTTGCCTTTTATTCCCAGAGAAAGAGCTGATGACGTAATTTATTTTGATCCTAGTGATATGGAAAGACCTTTGGGTTTGAATTTACTGGAGGGAAATACTTGGGAAGAGAAAGAGTTGGTTGCTTTGGATGCGATGAATATCATGATTAAACTTTTTGATGAGGAGACATTTGGTCCTCGTATCCAGGATTACTTTAGAAATGGTTGTTTAACGCTCATGTCTGATCCTAACGGCGCTGCTATTACTGATATCGTTCGTCTTTTTACGGATGATGATTTCGCTAAAATGAAAAGACAACATATTACAAATCCAATCGTAGCATCTTTCTGGGACCATCAGATGGCAAAAACTGGGGCACGTGAGAAACAAGAGATGATCCCCTACTTTGCTGCTAAATTTGGTCAATTCGTTACCAATACGATGATGAGAAATATTATTGGTCAGACTAAGTCTGCCTTTGATATTTTTGATGTTATGCAGCAGAAAAAAATTCTACTTATGAATCTATCCAAAGGTTCTGTGGGAGAAATAAACTCTAAACTGCTGGGCTTGATTATTGTTCAAAAGATTCAAATGGCTGCTTTGAGACGTGCGAAAGTTAGCAAAGACAATCGTAGCGATTTCTTCCTGTATATAGATGAGTTCCAAAACTACGTAACTCCAAGTATCGAAGTTATCCTTTCGGAGGCCAGAAAATATCGTTTAGGTTTAAATATTGCTCACCAATATTTGGCCCAGTTGGAGGAAGGAGGTGGTCAATCTAAGGGGAAAACCGATCTAAAGGGTGCGGTTTTTGGAAACGTTGGTACAATAATGGCATATAAAATTGGCGCGCAAGATGCTGAGTTTATGGCAAAAGAAATGGCTCCAGTGTTCAGTGATCAAGACTTGATTAATATCGACAAATATAAAGCTGTAATGAAACTTTCAATCGATACTCAACCTAGTCGTCCTTTCAGCATTACGCCTGTAAATCCTTACATAGAGGAAGGAGACAAAGAAGCGGCTGAAGCATACAAACAACTTTCAAGATTGAAATATGGTAGAGATAGAGAGTTCGTTGATCGTGAAATCCTAAGAAGAATCGGGGCTATATAACAAAATGGCGCTTCGTCAAATCAGCTTCTTGCCGAGAGCTGTTTAGCTCTTTTTTTAGCCATTTCTGGCACTTTTGATGGAAACCTATTAAACAATCCTTTATTTCATTGCGCAACCCTAGTTGCCGGATAAGGGCTTGGTTTTGTGCTATAATATTGAGATTTAAAAAGATCAAAAACAAAAACAAAAAATATGAAAATGAAAAACGTTTTAAAACTAGGTGTTGTTAATTTACTTGCTCTATCTCTTGGATTTTTTGCAGTCAGACCGATCGCTTTCATGAATAGTGAAATAGCTATTGCTGAAGATTTCGTAGAATCTTCGGATAATAGTGGTTATCCTTATGAACAGACTTTTGTGATCTCAGCTTATTATTCTCCACTTCCTTGTCAGGAAAAATATGCTACGGGAAGTTATGAATCTGATATTAGATTAAATGGGCATGGAATTCATGGAGCTGATGGAACGTCCGTATATCCTGGAATGATTGCCGCTCCAAAAACCTATGCTTTTGGAACGAAATTACATATTCCAGGAGTAGGAATTGTGGCCATTCATGATCGTGGAGGTGCAATTGTTACTGCCGGAAATAGAGGAAATTCTTATGACCGTTTGGATATTTGGATGGGTTATGGAGATAAGGGTTTAAAAAGAGCTTTGAATTGGGGTAAAAGAACTGTTGATGCAACAGTTTATGGAGTGACTGATGTCGTGATTGAAGATGTTTATTTATCAGATTATTCCAGCGATGAATATGTTCCAAATGGATGCGATTACGTAAATGAGAACGTAGCTACTAATAATTCAAGCACGTCTTCTGCGACAACGGTCGAAGAAGAAGAAGAAGAAGAAGAGGAAGAGGAAGAGGATGAAATGACGAAATTGGCTAGGAAGTACAACCTAGAGCTTTCTGAAATGCTTTCTTCATATCTAGAACCTGGGGGGAAAGGTGAAGGTGTTAGAAAACTACAAGAAGAATTAAAAAAATTGAATTTTTACAGAACTGAGCCTACGGGAACTTATGACGCGTTAACAGCTCATGCTGTTTTTAAATTTCAACAATCTCAAGGAATAGTGAATGACGAGAATACTGTTGGAGCAGGAGTCTTTGGGCCAAAGACTAGACAAAAATTAAATGAGTTCATTGCTTCTAGAAATGATCGTAAAGTTTTAGTTGCTCAGGCTACTAATGATATGATTTATTTAGCCGAGGCTAGTACTGACGAAGATAATTTAATTGCTTCCGAAATGGATTTTGGGACTACCTCTTCTGATGTCAAAAAACTACAATCATTATTAAAAGAAAAAGGATATTTTG
>JBAYNL010000153.1:0-2538 GCA_041678805.1 Candidatus Altimarinota bacterium
CTTTTTCAATGTCGCCTTCACCATAAGCATTTAAAACAGCAGAAACATAATACCAGCCAACTTTGGAATTAATTTTGATGGCGGCAAGGGAGTGTTCTAGGCCTTTTTTAAAGTCTCCAGCCAGTCGTTCTACATGGCTAGCATAGGCTAGATAGACATCGTTTTTAGGTTCTAACTTGAGTAATTCTGCCATGGTTTCTACGGCTGTTGTATAGTCGCTAGCTTTTTCGAAAGCCATCGCTTCATTATAGAGATCTTGATTAGTCGTGGCGTAGACAGGGATTAGTTGAAGGCAGAAAAAAGTAGATATAAAACAACTAATAGCGATTTTTTTAATCATACATTTAGACATGAGTTGTTAACTAAATTAGCGAAATCTTAGTCTTTGCTTGATCCAGAAGCGATTGCAAATCCAGCGCTTAAAATTGCCAATGAAGTACTTACTCCTGGTGCGGATATTTCTGGTTGATCCATTGATACTAGAACGACAACGACTGTGAGCGCAGTAAATACAAAGGCAATATTGCGATACATTTTTCTCATAAGTATTTAGTTAATTATGTATTTTTCTTCTTTGGAGAAAAGTTTAGGGTGTTAGGATTAAAAAGAAAAGCATATTTTATATAAAGTATGAGTATAATGATTGACGAGGTGTTATTTTTGATATAATTAAACATCATGAAAATGATTGGTGAGCAAAAAAAACATTTTGTATTCAAGCGGTATGAAGAACCACCTACGAATCATACTTTGTATCGAGGATATCTTGATAGGGTGTTTCTTGTTAGTAGAGATTTGACAGGGGTAAATGCGACTTGGTTAGGGCTTTCTTCTGCGCTTGGTCAAAGTGAAGCTGATCCGGCCAAGGGGGCTGGATATATGAGGGCGTTGAATGCAATTAGTGCGTTGAAAACAACTGGGGCAGAGATCGAAGATGCTGGAGACATATCACCGCCAATAGTTAAATTAGGGGTGACTGCTGGAAATAAAGTAGTGAATCTTTTTGAGCAATCGTTAAATGGGAAATCTGAAAATAAAGATTTCGGAGAAGTGAAAAATTTAGACAAAATAGTATCGTATTCAAAAGTTGTTATAAAAAAAATAAAGGAAATTTTGCATTCAGGTAGAAAGGTGATAAATGTGGGAGGGGATCATTCAATTGCTTTCCCCACAATTGCGGCAGCTTTGGAACATTTTAAAGGAGATCTGGGCGTGATTTGGATTGATGCTCATGCAGATATTAATATCCCGAAATATAAAGGTAGAGGGAGTTTGAGTGGAAATGCTCATGGGATGCCGGTTGCTCATTTAATAGGATTGGAAGGGGTTAATCCTGAGTTGGCTGGATTTGTTAGTGAAGCAAATAGATTAAATCCAGCAAATATTATTTATATTGGCCTGAAAGATTTGGATCTTGAAGAAGTGGAACATTTAGATGCTCTTGGTATTACTTATTTTTCTGCGGAGAATTCTACAACAGCTCAATTAACGGAAATTTGCCAAGAAATTGATAAACTACAAAGTCGAGTTGATTATATGTGGTGCAGTATTGATCTTGATGCGCTTGATCAAACGGTGGCTCCCGGAGTGTGTATGAAAAATAAAGGGGGTTTGAGTTATGGAATGATTACGGCTCTTACTCAATATATTGGTGTTACGACAAATTTAGTGGGGATGGATATTGCTGAATTTGCGCCAAAATTTGATGATAAAGATGACAAAACGGCAAAGCTTATTTTAGAACTTATTGCGCGATTACTTGGGGGTTCGAAAAAACGATGGGATGAGACGGCTTATCTGGAAAAACCAGTATTAGCAGAAAGTCCTAGGAAAAAACTTCAACGGAGAAAAAGGGTAGGAGGGTGATAATGTTATGGTTAGATTGCTTATTGTTTAGATGGAATGGACAATGTGTTTTTTGCGAATAATCCTATCCATGTAGCAATTACGAAGGGAGCGGTTAGGGTGATTATTCCTGTTTTCCCTAATCCGTAATTTATCAAGACGGATAAAATAATTGTGAAGGTGGCGAGAATTAGGCCACTCCATTTTTTGGTTCCTAAGGCGATTCCACAAAGTACGGCATTATATCCAAAAAGGCCGATGCTAATCATTTCGAGAGGAAGGGAAAAGAGGATTGCAATCAAAACGCCTAGTAGAGATCCATAAAGAGCATAAATGGCAGCAGTACTTGAGTTAATAAGAATGGCTAAGAGAAATATTGCGCCGGTAATTAGATTTCCTTGGAACATGACTTGTCCAAATCCCATACTGATAGCCGAAAAGAAATCAGGTGAACTATTTGGGGTTGAGCTCGAAAGAAAAGGAGCAAGATTTAAAAATTTTATTCCAAGGATCATTAGCCAAGTAGCGATGACAAATGGTGCGGTAAAGGCAGGCACTCTTTTTTTCATTACATACATAATGAGGGTGGAAAGAATTGAGCCGATAATAATAGCTAGAGCTGTAAAAACATTAACTTCAAAGAAAAATAAAATTGCGATTCCTACCAATGTTCCGTTGAATCCATATAAACCA
>JBAYNL010000154.1:0-2538 GCA_041678805.1 Candidatus Altimarinota bacterium
GTGGCGGTCATATTGCTAAGTCTTAGAGGGAATATTGGATCTAACGCAAGATCTATTGTTTCAACGGATACAGATTGATCATTATCGTAGTCTCCACATATTGCACTTGGCTTCATTTTTGTAAGAGTGATAGTTTCTACAGCTGGTAGTAAAACATGTCCTTCGAGAGAAAGTTCTGGACC
The DNA here is from genome assembly GCA_041678805.1 of Candidatus Altimarinota bacterium. GTDB lineage: Bacteria > Patescibacteriota > Gracilibacteria > UBA1369 > LOWO2-01-FULL-3 > CAINDQ01. The sequence goes on from JBAYNL010000154.1 coordinate 183, forward strand.
GCCTGTATAAAATCCTTGATTAGCATATGCAAACGCCCAGCTTCCCCATCCAGAGGCAGGAGTCATCGTTCTTTTTTCATCTCCAGTATCAACATCCAAGTCGCTAATTGATTCGCTACCACTTGACTCGACTTCCCATAAGTTATTGCAGAGATCATCTTCAGTTTCGTGAGAACCGGTGATATCCCAAGTGACATTGCTATTCTTGAAAGTGAATGCTCTATCAAGAGTTGTGTTAAGATGACTAGTCATGGGATCAATCTCTTGCAAATACCCTGAAATTTTAACATTAATATTTAATTTATAAGTTTCGAGATCGCCGCTGGAGTCATCAGTTTCATCGATAACTCTTGAGAATGTTATTTCGCTTTTTGAACTGGCGGTTTTGTAATCGGTAGACGAAGAAGTGTCTGAATCATCAGTATTATCTACAGTGTCGTCAGTGGTATTGTCATCAGGATTGGCCACAGTGTCGTCAGTATTATTAGTATTATCATCAGGATTATAATCCTGATCGGTTTCAACTCCGAAAATCGTTTCAGCCATTTCGCCTCTGGTAATAGGTGTTTTGTAATCGGTTATTGAAAGAGGAACAGCTGCTTGTAAGGAAAGTGCATCAACAAAAGGTACATACCAATGAGCTGGAATATCAGCTTCTCCAACAGGTTCAAGTCCATAAGTATTTGCGACAATTTTTGCTGCTTCAGCAAAAGTAATATTACTTTTAGGTCTAAATGTCCCATCTTGGTATCCAGTAATAATTCCTTCGTTTTTCGCCATACAAACATAAGGTGCATACCACTCATTACTTGCTACGTCTGGAAAGTTTTTAGTAGGAACACAGGCCGCTATTTCAGATGGGGTGAACTTCGCCCCTATCAAAATCTTTGTGAATGCAGCACGCGTGATTTGAGTATTTGGTTTGTAAGTGCCATCTTCATAACCTTGCACAAGATTTTTTTGTTCTACATAATTTATCGCATCATGATAATCATAACTTTCAGTAACATCTGAGAAAGACGCATTGGCAACAGGAAGAACCATCATCATAACGGCCAACGCACAAATAAACTTTTTCATAGGAGGATGAGTTTTAAAAAAATAAAATCTCTCGAGAAAATATAACAAAACGCAAAAACTAATACAAGTAGAGGATTTAATATTATGTAGAGCTAGTCCGTGCAATAGCATGGTTGACAAATAGGTGTTCTCGTTATAGGATAGCGCACTGCATAATTTAAATAAGTCATGGGAAAATTAGACAAATATTTAGCAGAAAGAGATCGTAATGACGAAACATTGCAACGTTGGGGTGCCGCATCAAAATTCCCAGAAAGCGTATTCCCTGAAGTCGCGATCCGAAGTCCCGGAGATTTTCCATTGGAGAACGGACAAAAACTGGATTTTAGACGAGTTGATGGATTTAGACGGTATCAGCCTATTCCTTTTTTAATAGGTGTTCATAGAAAATTAATAAATGAACAATTTCCTGTCCTATCCGAGGGACATCACGACGAAAATGGACATTTTTATGAACACATAGATGATGACCCTAGAATCCAATTTTCCGCTCTTGCAGACCCTCGTTATAAGTTGGATTCTGAGAGAATTTCTTTAATTAGAGTAAATAATATTTTAGCTGCGCATTACCCCGGGGTAACTTTAGTCCCATCTAAAACTGGTTACGAATTAGGAAAAGTTACGGCAGAATTGGCTGATGAAGTTTTTTCGGAAAAAGGATCTGCTAGAATTTATGAAATGGGGGTGGGAGCTGGAATAATTATGGCTTCTGCTCTAAAACATTATCAAGGGGACAATATTCATTATATCGGTGGAGATATAGATGGCAATTGCTTGACGGTTTGCGATTTGACAATGCAATTAAATGGATTTGATAGAAATAACTTATCATTATCTAAAGGTGATGGGTTGGATCCGATAAGGGGAACGAAAGTGGATATAATTGTTTCAAATCCGCCTTATTATCCAACTAAGGATGCCGCAGCAACTCCAGAGAGAGGACCATCATTAGCCATGAATGGTGGGGAAGATGGGTTAGATTTTTATAGATTGCTGCTTAACGAGGGTCCAAATTTTTTACTACCTAATGGGAAAATTTTAGTACAAGTCTCCAATGTTAATTTGCAACAAGTTAGAGATTTAGCTGAAAGAAGATTCGGAAAACATGCCAAGGTCTCTGTGATTAGACAAAGTGGCCGCAGGGTAGAACAAAAAACTCCAAGGGGAAAAGGGGTTTTGATCGAATTAATTTAGCATAATTATTTCCTAATTTACTCATTAGTCTGTTGTCATAGGTTTATGTCTAAGGCATAAATGGCTTCTCTGAACCAAAAAA
>JBAYNL010000155.1:0-2530 GCA_041678805.1 Candidatus Altimarinota bacterium
AAGCTTTAAGCTTAGTTAGCGCAAAAGTTGAACAAGGAGGAAAAATTGGAGAGAGCTCGGAAGAGCATTGCAAATTATTTCCTTCCATGTGCACCAAAATGTTTAGTCTAGGAGAAAGAACTGGAACCTTGGAAAAAACTACCGGAAAGGTAGCAGATTTATACGAAAAAGAAGTTGATACAAAAACAAAAAATTTAGCTGTTGCGATAGAACCTTTACTTCTTGTTTTGATGGCGGGATTGGTTGGAGGAATCGCAATCTCGATTATTATGCCGATTTATCAATTGCCTAACTTACTTAAGAAATAATGAAAACAACAGAAAATAAAAAAGGGTTTTCGCTAATTGAAGTTCTTCTTGTTATCGTGATAATGGCAACATTACTCGGAATCGCTTCGACTTATTACAGTAATTCACAGGTTAGGGCAGACATTAGTTCTCAAGCGGCGAATATCGTTCATTACCTCCGACTTGCTCAAAGTGGAGCGGCTTCTGGCTTAAATGATTCTGATCGAGGAGTTCATTTTGATGAAACTGGATACACTCTTTTCGAAGGATCAATTTACGATGAGGATGACCTAAAAAATGTTAGGAAAGAGCTACCTGAAACAATGACCATTAGCGATATCAGTTTACAGGGAGGAGATGATGTGGTTTTTTCAAAATCAAATGGAGAAACCGATAATTACGGAACAATCACTCTCAGTTCAGCGGCAATAGGCCGAGATATCCCTATCGCTATTAATTCAATTGGTACAATCAACTATTAAAATAAAAACATGTTCAAAACAAAAAATAAATCTGGATTCTCTCTTGTAGAAATCCTGCTTGCAATCACTATTTTTGCAATTTTCACCATTGGGATTACTTATCTTTCACTAGATACTCTTGATAGAGATGCAAAAGTTGTTTTGAACAATGAAGCGCTTATGTACGCCCAGGAAGCACTGGAGGCAACCAGAAATATTCGCGACAAAAATTATTTAGCATTAACAAATGGAGATCATGGATTAGATTTTGCTGATAACTCATGGAGTTTTGATCTTGCTCCGGAATTGGTAGATGATTTTTATGATAGAACAGTTACCGTATCTGATGTTTATCGTAATGAAGCCGGAAATATCGATTCAGAAGGAACTGTTTTCGATCCTGATACCAAGAAAATTGATGTCAGAGTAAATTGGCTTCAGAATGGTGTTATTCCCAGAGAAGTGACTCTGACAGAATATCTTTCCAACTGGAAAGGAGACGACTGGATCCAAACCACTTGTTCTGATTTTGGGGAAGAACTTGGGGAGGAGCCGCTGGAGCCGACAACTCCTTCGATCACAGTATGTACAATGCTTTTGGATGATCAAGGAAATATAATAACAGGAGAGGATTTAGCAGGAACTGAATTTAGAATAAGCCTAGAAGATGAGGATAATCAGGAGGTAAGCGAGTCAGTTTTTCAGACACCTTTTGTTTATACCAGAAGAGTTATAGCAACGAGCCCAAACTATGATGCGTACTGTATCACCTACGACAATCTCGACGAGGAAAATTATAGTTACAGTCAGGAGGTAATTACAAATAACGAAAGCTATTTTGAAACACCCCTATACAACGATCAATTCGATGTTCAGATACAATCTTTGAGTGATTTTTATCAATATAATACACCCGGGAATGAGAATGCCAATGGAAGCATCGATCTAGGGTTAGCTGAAAAAAACAGAACTTTGGTTGTTTTGAATCGATATAACACAGAAATAGGAGACGAAAACCCTATAAGGGCAAGGGGAGTTTACAACGATACTGAAAAAACAGATATTGATTCTCCTCCAGACGATAATTGTGGAATCAAATTGGCTGATGTAGAACAAGCCAGCTCATTTCAAACATCTGCTGATGTTGGCAAACACTGTACAGCTGTGGACGTAGACGGGAATTATGCTTATGTCTCAGTAAATGACACAAGTAGTGGATTCCAGGTAATAAATATTACCAATAAAGATAACCCTACAATAGTTGGTTCTAAAAATGTAGGAGGAAAGGGGCGATCTGTTTTGAAGGATGGCAATTACGCCTATGTGGGAGTAGAGAAAAGCAATGGAGGAATGGCCATTGTAAATGTCTCTAATCCATCAAGTCTTGTTACGACCTCAACTATAAATCTAGGCGACTATGGAAACGGAGCAGCAGTTAATAATAACTATCTGTATGCAGCTATAGACCAGGTCACCAATGCTTTGAAAATATACAATGTTAGTAACAAAAGCGCTCCTTCTCTTACCAAAACTTTAAATTTGAGTGATTCCATACATGCGATTATCACCAATGGCAACTACGCCTACGTTGGTTCATACGCTGATCATACCGGACTTAGAGTCCTCAATATTTCCACTCCAGCAACTACTTCCCAAGTAGCATCTTTAAATGTTAACGAAGAAGTTAATGCTATTGCGATAGATGGAAATATCGCTTACTTAGGTATTCAAAGTTCAAGCAACTCTTTGAAAATTGTAAATATTTCAAATCCAATATCTCCA